>NZ_JBZXVN010000029.1:0-136604 GCF_058892305.1 Pelagimonas sp. | reverse complement strand
AAACCTGACGTGTCAGCCAATGCCCGCTATGCGCAGGAAGTGAACTTTGCAAAGTCAGACCTTTAACCTGATAAATTGACATGAGATCGCTGCGGTGCCCTGTTTGGAACCGGACATGGCCGAGCGCTGCAGCGATTATTTAGTTGCAAGGTCGACTGAGCGGATGTAGCTGCAGTTAGGCCCGAACTCCTATTGAAGTGGAATTCAAGCAGAGACATATTCATTGATGGCATGGGAACACTAATCCCATGCCGAGTTAAACGTTGGCGACGGAAGTTAGCAGTTTGAAGGGCGTACTCTTATATCGTGAATACTGGCATTAAAATCACACAAAGTCACAAAACGCGTTAGATTCCCCAGACCCTTAGGCTCTTCATTCCTCCAAGCCCAGGCTCCCTGAAAGCCATACGAAACGTCATCATGTATTTCTATTTCCGCACCTGTGAAATCTGCAGAGGAGAGTTGAGCCCCATTAAACGACGTTTGTGCGATTTTTGCGTCGCGAAAACTCGACCGAAATAGATTGGCCCCATCGAATACGGCATACCTAACTTCCGCCTGTTCAAAAGCCGCATCGCGCAAGTTTGCGTTTGTAAAGTCTGTTTGAAAAGCACTAGTTTTCATCATTTTTGCACTGGACATGTTCGCTCCTGAGAAATTCGATGACGAGATGTTAGAATCTACGAATTGCACCCCCCGCATATCCGCATTTTCAAACCGGGAGGAGAAAACTTCAGAGCCTGAAAGGTTGGCCCCCCAAAGCTCAGCACCTTTAAAATTTGAGTTTGGCATGTGTGAGAAGCTAAGGTTTGATAACGTCAGGTTCTGTCTAGAGAGATCTATTCCCTCCCCTTGGATGCCCTCAAAGTTGACTTTTGACAAATCAAGACCAGGGGTTTGAGATAGATCAAGCCCATCTAACTGCGTTAGGGTAGCGCACGGATATCGACGTCTTGAGGGATCAAGATCGCTGCCCATCAGTTGACAAGAAATGTCTATGCCTTGCAGAGGCTCATTATTTCGAGCGAGAATTTCAAGAGCTGCTGCCTTGCCTGATCCACCTGGTGCCTTTTGACTAATTATGAACCACGCTTGCGCTAAAATAATGCTCAAATTATGCTGTGAAGCGCTGTTTTCGCCAGTGCTCAAGGGGCATATTTCAGCCCCTTTCGCCATTCGAACGGCAATATTAGTGAGACTGCGGTCACAGCGATATTCAGCATACAAGCCTGTTGCTACTGCCAAGACAGGAACAGTGGCAAAGACCCATTTGATGTACCTTCTTGTCGAGTTAAAGGTTAGGACAAACCCAAATATCGTAATGGCCATGATTGGCAAAAATTCAACGCTAATAAAATTCGACATTCTTCACCTTGTGGCCCCGACACGAATTGTGAAGATGATATACCGGGCGTTACCCAGGCTCAAGCAATCTGCATTTTGGCTTTTGAAATCGTTTTTTCAGCATGAAGGTCTGCTCTAGGGAAGTCGAGGCAAACAGTTGGAACCTGCAGCAATGCCGGTCGCAGTCGCCCGACATTGGTAACTTTGGGCTGAGAGCAGACCCTGGCACTGGCGAGAACTCATTGCCGGAACCCGTCGAAATAACGAACTATGATCCGGGGGCGGATTTGATTGTCGTTGGATGTCTTAGGGGGGCGGGGTTCGGGATATTCAAGCGGTGAAGTTACGATTGAGGCTTGGGACGGCGGAACGGGCCGCGCCCTTCTTATGGTCGGGAATGTGATTTCGAAAGAGGCAGGAGGCGGATCGCTGACAGAGGCAGACCTTAGTTTTGATCGTACTGCTATGTTTCCGTGACAAATAGGAAATGGGCATTGACCACGGTTTGCCTAGGGTGCTGACCCTAGCGCAGCAAAAGCGCCTGTTTCTCAGTTTCAGAGCATCTCGATCCAATACGTGACCGCTTGTTCGAAAAATGGGCGACACCCATCGGGCTGGTTATTGAGCGCCGGTGGCATCGCTCTTTTGGGGTCGTTTTGAGCTCGGAACAGATGTCTCTTGTCGATCTTCACTATTCCTAACGAACGTTAACTCTCTTTTGAGACATAGGACATCACGCTCACTGGCAATCTCTCCCAAAGACCGGCAGAATCCTACAGATTGGGTCAAAACCGTGATCCGGGGCCCCAAATCTGGTGCCCGCAATCTCCCCCAATCAGTGCCGGTTTTGTACCTTTTGCACCGTTGCGCAACGGGCGAGCGTTCCGTTACTCACCGTGCGGTGGTTTAACAAAGCGGATGGTTCGGGTTTAGCCACGCTTGCGGGCGATCTCGATCCGGGCTTCCATCAACGACATATCGGCGATCAAACGCTTGCGCTCTGTTCTGTCCGTGGTCTCCAAAAGCGCGTCTCGTAGCCGTGCCAGTTCCCGGCTAAGCGACACAAATTCCGGCACAGCCCCATTGTCCTTGAGGATGCGGTTCATCACGGCGTCTTGGGAATTGTCGTTCTGCGGGAGGGGTTTACCCGCTCCCTTGAGATTGTCAAAAGCGCCGTCTTCCTCGGCTTTTCGAACGCGTGCATTGATAAGATCGATGAGTGGATGGTCCATAGGTCTTTCATGCCACGGGTGAAACGCTGCGTCAAAGCTCTGTTGCCGCCACGTCGCAAACCCTTGCGCTGCTGCCCTATTATTCTAACAATGTGTCCAGCGACTTAAGGGGAGGAGGACGGACATGGCCTATGCTGGCATGGACGATCGAAATGCAATTGAACAGCAGATGCCGTGGGGCGATCGGGACATTCCCATAAGTCTCTACGGTCAGCTTTGCCGAACTGCGGAGAAGTTTCCAAATCGTCCTGCGACCAGTTACCAACTGATGTCCGGGCCGAGTGACAAGGCAGATACGGTCACATGGGCCGAGATGAAGGACAAGGTGACCCAGTCCGCGAACCTTCTGCGCAAGCTGGGGATCGGTGAAAATGATGTGGTCGCCTATGTGTTACCCAATTGTACGGAAACGATTTATACGCTTTTGGGTGGGGCGGTGGCCGGGATTGTGAACCCGATCAATCCGCTGCTGGAGCCGGAGCAAATTGCCTCGATCCTGCGCGAAGTCGACGCCAAGGTTGTGGTGACACTCAAGGCGTTTCCCAAGACCGATGTGGCGCAAAAAGTGGCGGAGGCCGTGCGCCATGCCCCGCATGTGCATACGGTTCTTGAGATCGATCTGAACGCCTATCTGACGCCGCCCAAGTCGTGGATTGTGCCGCTGATCAGGCCGAAGAACGACGGCAACAAACATGTGGATGTGCTGAATTTCGGCAAGGAAATTAGTAAACAAAACACCACGCTGGACTTTGAGGACACCAAAGAAGATCGCATCGCCGCCTATTTCCATACCGGGGGCACAACCGGGATGCCGAAGGTGGCGCAACACCTCTATTCCGGGATGCACTATAACGGATGGCTTGGCGCAACACTGTTGTTTGATGAAAACGACAACATCATGTGCCCTCTGCCGCTTTTCCATGTGTTTGCGGTACATGTAATCTTGATGGCTGCGATCCATTCCGGGGCGCATGTGGTGTTCCCAACCCCGCAAGGCTACCGGGGTGAGGGGGTTTTCGATAACTTCTGGAAACTCTGCGAACGCTGGAAGATCAGCTTTATCATTACGGTTCCGACAGCGGTGTCGGCCCTAATGCAGCGCCCAGTCGATGCCGATATATCGGCAGTTAAAACCGCGTTTTCCGGCTCGGCCCCGATGCCGATGGAGCTCTTTAAACGCTTTGAAAAGACCTGTGGCGTGACGATCTGTGAGGGCTATGGCCTGACAGAAGCGACTTGTCTGGTGTCGGTCAACCCGCCGGAAGGTGTGAAAAAGGTTGGCTCCGTTGGTATTCCACTACCGTATAACGACGTCAAAATCCTCAAGACCGCCCATGGCGACCCGGTGGAATGTTCCGCCGATGAAATTGGTGAGATTTGTGTTTCCAATCCCGGGGTTTACGCCGGAAGCACATATACCGAAGTGGATAAGAACAAGGACTTGTTCCACTATGGTAACTATCTGCGCACTGGTGATTTGGGACGTCTGGACGAGGATGGCTATCTTTGGATCACTGGCCGTGCCAAAGATTTGATCATTCGCGGCGGCCACAATATTGATCCGGCAGAAATCGAAGAAGCGCTTTTGGCCCATCCAGCCGTTGCCTTTGCCGGTGCGATTGGTCAGCCAGATGCTCATGCTGGGGAGTTACCCTGTGCCTTTGTTGAGCTTATCGATGGTGGCGAGGTCACGGTTGAAGAGCTTATGGAACATGCCAAAAAGCACGTTCACGAACGCGCCGCGCACCCCAAGCATTTGACCATTTTGGATGAACTGCCCAAAACCGCCGTGGGTAAGGTGTTTAAGCCAGACCTGCGTAAACATGCGATCACTCGCATCTACAATGCGGCTTTGGAAAAGGCCGAGTGCCCGGCGCGTGTTGTCTCGGTCTTGGACGACAAGAAACGCGGGTTGGTGGCGCAGTTGCAGGCCAATGGCGCGGATGAGGCCAAGGTCGGAACCGTGCTGGGGGCCTTTGTGCGTCCTTGGGAATGGGCCGAGTAAGGCACACCCGCGAGGCAGGCGCTGACAAGAATTTTGCAAAATTCTTGGAAATTCCGTGCACGGAATTTGGGTGCGCCTAGCCGTGCCGGATCACTGGATCAATAGGCGTTGAGCCAAGGTTCAACGCCTCTTCTATAACCCTCGCAACTTGCAAAAGCCGCCCCTCACCTCTGGGGCGGCCGATCAGTTGGATGCCAATCGGCATACCACTGGCGGTAAATCCGGCGGGAAGCGACAAGGCAGGAAGGCCACAGACCGTGGCCAGCATCGCAAAACGCAGCCAGTCGAGGTAATCCTTGCACGGTTCCCCGTTGACCTCGGTGGGGTATTCGACCTCGACCGGCAGCGGAGCCAAACCGTTGACGGGACAGGCCAAAACGTCAAAATTGTCTAGGAACACCCGCATCATATCATAGAGTTGCGACCGTTGGCTCATCGCCTCGGCGACGTCGTCCATCACAAGGGCGCGGCCTTCGTCAATGTTTTGTTGCAGGGTCGGCTTGTAATGTTGCGTAATCCGCCCGGGCGTTTTGCGCGCGCCTGTCCAAAAGCCAAAGGCGCGCAGGGTTCTAAAACAGTGTTCAACATTTGAGAGTTCTGGAACCGCTTCGATCACATCAAGGTCGGGGTTTGAGACGCGCGTAAGGGCCGTTGAAAGCAGCCCGGAAATGTCGGATGTAACCGGGGCCAAGCCACCCAAGTCGGGTGCAAAGGCGATGCGGATCGGGCCCGCCTTGGCGCGACATGTGGTGAGATAGCTTTGCGCCGGGGCTGGGACTGAGAGTGGCCAGATCGGATCAAACCCGGACATTGCATCAAGCATAAGCGCGCAATCTTCTACAGAGCGGGCCATGGGCCCATTGACGGGCAGGACGTCAAAACCCTGGGTTGCCGGGCCACCGCCCGCCACACCGGGGGAGGGACGCAAGCCGACGATCCCGCAATAGCTTGCCGGGGTGCGCAGGCTGCCGCCAAGATCAGAGCCTTGGCTGAGCCAGACTTCGCCTGTGGCAAGCCCCGCGGCGGCCCCACCCGAAGAGCCACCGGCATTCATTCGCGTGTCCCACGGGTTGCGGGTCATGCCAAAGACAGCGTTGAACGTATTGGCTCCGGCCCCCATTTCCGGGGTGTTCGTCTTGCCCATGACCACCGCGCCCCGGCTTTCGAGACGGGTAACAATTGGGTCAGACGTGTCGGGGATGAAATCGGCCAATGCCTTGGTGCCAAAGGTGGTCCGCACCCCCGCAACCGGAGTGAGATCTTTGATTCCGATGGGCAAGCCCGACAAAAGGCTATCGGTGTCGGCGTGTTTGCCAGCTTCGCGCGCACGATCAGCACAGGTCGTGACCATAGCATTGATGGCCGGGCTGGTTTGGGTGATCCGGGTTAGGCTGGCTTCGATCAAATCGCTTGGCTGTATCTCACGCTTTTTCAGAAGCTCAACAGCGTCGCAGGCGCTTAATGCGCAAAGCTCGGGACCGTCAAATCCCGGTTTAACAAACTCCGGCCTAGCAGCCATCCGACCCGGCGCAGAACATGTCATAGAGTAGCCCGATCACCCGGCTGGTGTCGTCATTGGCAAGGCTATAGTAGATCGTTTTGCCGTCGCGCCGGGTTGTCACCAACCCCTCTTCGCGTAGGCGTGCCAACATCTGGCTCACGGCGGCTTGCCGGATTTCCAAAAGCGATTCCAGCTCGCCAACGGATTTCTCACCCGAGCCAAGATGGCACAGGATCATCAAACGCCCCTCATGCGCCAGCGTTTTCAAAAACGCGGCGGCGTGTCGGGCGTTGGTCGACATTTCCTCTGGCGGGGCAGGAGGCTTGGGCATCTCGTTCACGGCTCGGTCATCCATTTCCTGTTTGCGATAAACTTAACAGCGCTTTTCACAAAATGCGAGATCAGGATTTGCGGGCGGTTCACAGGCGGGTTTTAGGGGGTGTCGAGTGCCGAATTTGGGGCAGGGGCCCCGCCTTCGAACAGGTTGCCATTGACGTAATCACAGGGCGCATCCTGCATCTCGAGATGCAGGCCATCGCCGGTATAGGGATGGGCGCGGGCCAGGCCTTCGTCGATTTCAATGCCAAGACCGGGCGCTTGGGGGGCGGTGACAAAACCAGCTTCAACCTTGAGCGAACCTTTGATCAGGGCGTCATGAAACGGTGTTTCAATGGTTTCGGCAATCAACAGATTGGGGATCGACACGCCGAGATGAATGTTGGCGGCCCATTCCACCGGACCGGCATAAAGATGCGGGGCCATTTCGGCGTTAAAGCTTTCGGCCAGCACCGCGATTTTGCGCGACTCCCAAATGCCACCGGCCCGGCCAAGCGCCGGTTGCAGGATTTTCGCCCCCCCCGTGCGCAACAGGGCGGCAAATTCGGCGCGGGTGGTGAGGCGTTCGCCCGTGGCGATGGGGATGCGCACGGCGCGCGCAACCTGTTCAAATTCCAAGAGATTGTCCGGTGGAATGGGCTCTTCGAACCACAAGGGGTTATAGGGTTCGATGGCTTGCCCCAATCGAATGGCTCCGGATGTGGTGAATTGCCCGTGGGTGCCAAAAAGCAGATCGGCCTTGTCGCCAACCGCGTCGCGGATGGCTTTGCAGAACGCCACGGATTGGCTGATGTCGGACATGGCCGGTTGGTGACCGCCGCGCATGGTATAGGGGCCTGCGGGGTCAAATTTGACCGCCGTATAGCCGCGATTGACACAGTCCAAGGCCGCCTCGGCCGCCATGTCGGCGCTTCCCCAAAACGCGGGCAAAGGATGCTCGGGCAGGGGGTAGAGGTAGGTATAGGTGCGGATGCGTTCGTTCATCATGCCGCCCAACAAGGCCCAAACCGGGCGATCCCGCGCCTTGCCGAGAATATCCCAACAGGCGATTTCGAGGCCCGAAAACGCCCCCATCACCGTCAGATCGGGCCGCTGGGTAAAGCCAGAGCTATAGGTGCGGCGGAACATGCGTTCGATGTTTTCGGGGTTTTCGCCTTCGAAATAACGCTGAAACACGTCGCTTATTACGGCGCGCATGGCTTCGGGTCCAATGGACGACGCATAGCATTCGCCCCAGCCGGTGATCCCGTCATCGGTGGTCAATTTGACCAATATCCAATAGCGCCCCCCCCAACCGGGGGCGGGCGGGGCGGTGATGATGATGTCGAGATCACGTAGTTTCATGTCCGGCCCCTTTAGAACAAAATCACATTGCGACGCGCACCGCCGGTTTTGGTGTCGGCAATCGCTTCGTTGATTTGTTCAAGTGTCCAGCGGCCTGAAACCAGCTCGTCCAGTTTCAAACGCCCTTGTTTATAGAGATCGGCCATCCACGGAATGTCGCGTGAAATCACCACATCACCCATTTTCGAGCCGATCATATGCTGGCTCATAAAGGCAGGCACCACGGGTTCGTATTGTGCCATCGCGCCGGTGTGGGGCATGCCAACCATGACCATGCGCCCGCCATAGCCGAGATACCGCATGGCGCTTTCATAGGCCGGAATGGCCCCGACGGTGACGGCAACTATGTCGGCACCACGGCCAAGCGCTTTGATGGCGTCTTTCCACGGTGCTTTGCATGTGGCGAGGATGCCATGGGTTGCGCCAAATTCCTTGGCGATTTCGAGTTTCTCTTCGCTCATGTCGACGGCAACGATGCGCCGCGCCCCGGCAATGCGGGCCCCTTGGATGGCGTTTAGGCCAACGCCGCCCGCGCCAATAACGACAACGTCTTCTCCGGCTTGCAACCGCCCGGCGTTGACCACGGCCCCGATGCCTGTGATCACGCCACAGGCCAAAAGCGCCACGGCCTCGGCGGGCATATCATCGGGGAGCGCCACAACCTGGCTTTGATCAACCACGACTTTTTCGGCAAAGGCCCCGCAATTCATCGCTTGAACCACCGGTGTGCCATCGGCGCGAGTGATCGGCGAGGCGGCGCTTGGGGACTCGCAGGTTGTCGGTTTGCCCGTCGCGCAATTGGGGCAAGTGCCACAGGCGCGGATCAGTGTGACAACAACACGATCGCCCTGTTTGACCTGTTTGACGCCCGCGCCGACATGGGTGACGCGACCGGCGGCTTCGTGGCCATAAACGGCGGGCAAATCCCCGCCCCAGCCACCATCGGCAAAGGAAATGTCGGAATGGCAAATGGCCACGGCTTCTAGGGTGACTTCAACTTCGCCCGCTTCGGGCGCGCGCAGGGTCAGGTTTTCGATTTGCAGCGGTGCCCCGAATTCGGTGCAGACGGCGGCTTTGATTGTGGTCATAGGGCGCTCCTGTTTGGGGTAGGTTCGGGTGCAGGGCGGCCCACTGCAAGCATAAAAACGACCAAAGGTGACGTTTACGACTTTTGCGTCTGTGACGTAGGGGCGAGGAAAAGGATCATCGCCACAAGTGTCAGCACTAGCGACAGGATAAAGGGCGCGCCGGGGAAGTACCAAGCAGCGTCCGGCGCGGCATAATGGGCAAAGATACCGCCCATCATCAGGGGCGCTATCGCCATGGCCACAGCCGAAGCCGACCCTAAGATACCTTGGAGTTCACCCTGTCTATCAGGGCCGAGTTTGACCGACATAAGCCCCTGAAGCGCTGGGGAAAACACCGCACCCATTGCCGCAAGTGGGGTGAGGATAAGGGCGACGATCCCTGAGTCGATCACCGCCAAAGCGCCAAAGCCGATGGCGGAAAATACCAGACCCAAAATGGCGGTGCCACGGTCCCCAAAACGGGCCAGAATGGTGCGGATCAAAACCCCCTGAACCACCACCATGGACACACCAAACAGGGCCAGAGACAGGCCGATCATACCGGCGTTCCAGCCGAATTGAGCCTTGCCGTAGTAGGCCCAAACCGCCGGGTAGACCGCAAAGCTAAACTGGTAGAGGAAAAAGCTAATGACGCCGCGCCCGATACCGGGGAGTTTGGAGAGGTCATAGAAAGAGCCAAACGGGTTGGCCCGTCGCCATTCAAAAGGGCGGCGGATGTCATCGGTGACGGTTTCGCGCAACACAACCCAGCCGAGGATCAAATTGGCTGCGGCAAGCACGGCAGCGGCCCAGAACGGTGCGCGGGTGCCAAATTCGCCCAAGGCCCCGCCGATTAGCGGCCCAGCGATAAAGCCAAGCCCAACTGCGGCGGCGACGAGTCCGAAGCCTTCGGATTCTTTGCCCGGTTCGGACAGGTCGGCCATGGTGGCCGAGGCGGTGGCGTGGGTTGCGGCGGTGATGCCGCCAATGATGCGCCCGACCAGCAAAAGCCAGATCGATCCAGCGAAAGCCATGACCACATAGTCCACCGCCATAACCGCGAGCGAAAGAAGCAGAACAGGGCGACGGCCAAAGCGGTCAGAAAGGCTTCCTAAGAAGGGCGCAAAGAGGAATTGCATCGCCGCAAAGGCCGCCGTCAACACGCCCCCCCAAAGCGCGGCATTGGCAAGGTTGCCGCCGGTGACCTCTTTGATCAGGTCGGGCATGACGGGCATAATCAGACCAACACCCATGGTGTCGATCATAACCGTGAGCAGAACAAAGACGACCGGCAAGGGCATAGGTTATTGGGCTTTCACGGCGGCGGCGAAATTGCGCGCTTCATCCGGGGCGGTGCCCAGTTGGGTTTTGGTGTCAAACAAGGTGTTGGGCAGGGCGGGATGCGCAGTTTGGGCCAAGGATTGCAGGCTTTGACCGGTGTCCCGCGCCTTGGCGCAGAGCGATTTTGTTTCGGCCTGCGCCTCGGGGCGCGGCATGTTTTGGGCAAGCGCAAAACTTAGCGCTTCGGCCAAGACAAGACCCCCGGTATTGTCCAGCGCAGCTTGCATCGTTTCGCTATTCGGCGTGATGCCTTGTGCCAGTTTTTGACCATGGCTCAATGCGGCCGCGGTGCTTTGCACCAATTGCGGAAAAGTCAGCCATTCGGCGAACCATGCGGCCCCGTCGCGTTGGTTTTGGTGCAGGCCTGCACCATGAAGGGTGGCGGAAAGACCCTGAACATGGCGCGCCAAAGCCACCATCGCCGAGGGCGCAACCGGGTTTTGCTTCTGTGGCATGGTTGATGAGCCACCCGCGCCTCCCAAGGTAAGTTCGCCAATGCCGGATTGCGTGGCAAGGATCAGATCGTCACCGATTTTTCCCAAAGCAATGCTGACACGGGTCATCCAATCGACCTGTCTCAGGATCGGGGTGCGATCACTGTGCCAACTGCGTTTTGGGTCGGTCAGACCCAGTTTTGCGGCCAGTCCGGCGCGCAAATTGGCCGGGTCGGCACCGAGTTCAGAGGCGGTTCCGGCGGCACCGGATAGAGACACCAAAAGGGTTTGGCGTTTCAACTCTGGCAGGTCGCTAAGCGCTTCAAGCAGGGGCCAGCCCCAAGTGGCAACAACCGCACCGAAACTTGTTGGGGTGGCGTGTTGACCATAGCTGCGCGCGGCCATTGGAGTGATGGCGTGGGTTGCCGCCAAAGTGCCCAGATCGCGAACAATGGTGCCTAGGGCTTGTTCCATTTGGCCAAGAGCACTGCGCATCCGCAGCATCAGACCGGTGTCTTGTATGTCTTGCGATGTCGCGCCCCAATGCAGGTATTGCCCGTGTTCGGGGGCCTGTAGGTTCTTGCGAAACGCATCGACCAACCCCGGCACTGTCACGCCGTTTTGACCACAGGCCTTGGCCAAGCCGGCCGGGTCGATTTGCAATTCGAGACTGGCGCGATGCAGGGCCTTGGCGCTTTCGCTCGGGATCACCCCAGCCTCGCCTTGAACCAAGGCCAAGGACCCTTGCACCAGCATCATCGCCCGAATTTCGGCGCTGTCGGAGAACAGGCGACCGGTGTCGCCGGCAGGAAAAAGCGCAGAGAGGTGTAGGCTGTCGAATGGCGTGGCGGGCATGTGGGCTCCGGTTAGGTTTGGGCGATGGTGGACAGGAGCGCGGCAAGCCTGTCGGGCATGGAAAAGAACGGCGAATGTGAGCTTGGCAAGCTATGCTGATCGGCAACGGGAAGTGCGGTGGCCATTTCGTGCTGAAACTCTGGCGGGATGGCGCGATCGTCTTCGCAGGTGATGTAGCTGCGTGGAACGGATGCGTAATTTTCGCCTAACTCAGCTGGGGTTTCCTGAGGCAAAATCGGTTGAGGACAGAGATGGGCGAGCGCAAACTCCAGCGCCTCTGGGCAATCGTGGTAAAACTTGTCCTCGGCCATGGTGGGATCAAACCCCATGGTGATGCGATCCGGGGCGACGCGAAAGGCCTCGGCCAAGGGTTGGCGCGGGGCTTTGCGGCGTTGATCGGCCAAGCCCAATCCGGGCCAAGGCAGATAGGCGCACAGATAGACCAGACGGGCGATGTTGGACGGGTCCAATTCCGCGGCGCGCGATATCGGGAACCCGGCCATGGAGTGACCGACGACGATGGTTTGCGTGTCGAGGGCGGCGGTGATCGCGGTGGCATAGAGGTCAAGCGTGACATCGGCGGCCGGAGTTGGATCATCGCCATGCGAGGGCAGGTCGATGGCTTTGGCCTCGTGGTCACGGGCTTTTAGTGCCGGGATCACATCGCGCCAACACCACGCCCCGTGACAGGAACCATGCACCAAAAGGAAGTTTGCCACTTAGGAAACTCCTTGGCTGGCAAAGAATTCGCACAACACGCGGGCATATTCCTCGGGGTTTTCGATACAGGGAAGATGGCCCGCACCGCGGATCAAGTGGAACTGTGACCCCGGAATGAGGTCAAGCGTTTCACGCACCAAATCCGGCGGGGTAGATCCGTCTTCGGACCCGGCGATCCCAAGGGTCGGCAGGCGCAGGCCCGATGTTGAGGAAATGAAGTCGGTGCCGGAAATGGCCCCGGCGCAGCCTGTCCAGCCGCGTGCCGGTGTGCGCAGGTGAAAGTTTTCCCAGCCCTTGAATTCGATTGTGTCGCGGAATTTGGCCGAGAACCAGCGCTGCATCGTGCCGTCAAGCGCCGCTTCTAATCCGCCCTCTTCGACGGTTTTGATGCGGTCTTCCCACATTTCGCGGGTGCCGATTTTGGCGGCGGTGTTGGACAAGACCATCGCGCGCACCAGATCAAGGCGTTTGGCCGCCAGACCTTGGGCAATCATGCCACCAATCGACAGGCCAACAAAAATGGCGTCCTTGAAGCCGCTCAAATCCATCAACTGTTCAACGTCATGCACCAAATTGCCCATCGACCAGCGCCCGTCTGGCGTATCTGAAAGCCCATGACCACGTTTGTCATAGCGCAGGATCCGCAAGCCTTGCGGCAGCAAGGGCATGATCGGGTCCCACATGCGCAAATCAGTGCCAAGAGAGTTGGCAAACACGACCGGTGTGCCGTCTTCTGGACCTTCAATCTTGTAGTGCAGGCGGAACCCGCCCAGATCAGCCATGTGCATGTGTTTTCTCCCTTTGGTCGTTGAAAAGGTGTAACGTGAATGGCGGGGGATGCAACAGAGGCCAAACGCAAAAAAGGCGGGGAGTTCCCCGCCTTTGTCATGTTTTGTTGGTGCTTTCGAGTGGGTTTACCCGATGGAAACCAGTTCCAGTTCGAATGTCAAATCTTTCCCGGCCAGCGGGTGGTTGGCGTCGAGGGTGACTTCGGTTTCGGTGATTTCAACCACGGTGACAGGCATGACCTGACCGGTGGGGGATTGCATCTGAAGCTGAATGCCAACTTCGAGCGGGATTTCCGCAGGGATTTGATCGCGCGGAACGCCCTGACGGGCGCGGTCGTCGGGTTGGCCATAGGCATCGTCGGCGGGGATGTTGATGGTCTTTTTCTCGCCCACAGTCATGCCGTCGACACCCTTGTCAAATCCCGGAATAACCTGACCGGAGCCAAGGGTGAATTCCAAAGGATCGCGGCCTGCCGAGCTGTCAAAGGTCGACCCGTCTTCCAAAGTGCCAGTGTAGTGAATGCGAACGGTATCGCCGGATTTAGCCTGCGTCATTAGGGGCCTCGTAGGTGTCAGAGAATGAATGGACGAGGCCGGACCGTCCGGGTGCTCGTATGGGCGCGCACCCTATGAGACCCGGACAGAGATTGCAAACCGCTTAGCCTTGCTCGGCTGGGGTGTCGGGAGTCATGATACCAAGGGGCGCACCGGTTGGGTCGGCGATCATGGCAATGCGGCCAATTCCCGGCACGTCAAAACAGGGGCGTCGAATTTCGCCTCCGGCCGCTTTGGTTGCCTCGACCGCTGCGTCAACATCGTCAACGGCGATGTAGGTGCACCATTGTGGTTGAAGGTCGCTCGACTCTTCCATCTGGCTCATGTCCATCAAACCGGCGACGGGTTTGCCGTCTTTCATGGCGACCTGATAAGTGCCGCCAGTGTCGGGGTCGGGCATGGCTTCGTAGTCCCAACCGCAAGTTCGGGCATAGTAGTCAAGCGCCTTGGGCAGGTCGTGTGTCATCAATTCGGTCCACCAAATGGTGCCATGATTGGACATTGGAAATCTCCTTGGTTGGGAATCGGGATTGTCCAAGAGTAACACGGTTTCGCGTTGCGACATTAACGAGAGCGCAGGGGTCTTTCGGCTGCTGTCATTCCATGTCAGGGTTGCGCGCATCAGGATTGAGGAGCCCCCATGACCATCACCACATGCGTATTTGATGCCTATGGCACCTTGTTTGATGTTGCCGCCGCCGCCCGTGTCGCGGCCGAAGAGCCGGGGCGCAAACAGCTTGCCGAGGTTTGGCCGCAGATCGCTGCGGATTGGCGCGCGAAACAGTTGGAATATAGCTGGCTTCGGGCGGTGTCGGGGGCCTATGTGCCGTTTTGGGAGGTCACAAAAGACGGTTTGGATTGGGCGATGGAGCGCGCTGGGCTTGATGACTTGGAACTGCGCGAGCGGCTCTTGGCTCTGTATTGGGAATTACCGGCTTACAAAGAGGTGCCCTTTATGCTGGCCCATCTCAAGGCTGCGGGCAAGAATTGTGCGATTTTGTCCAATGGCAACAAAGACATGTTAGATGGGGCGGTGGATAGCGCCGGGATTGGCCTTTATCTTGATGCGCTTTTGTCGGTGGATCAGGTTGGAATCTTTAAACCGGCGACACAGGTCTATGATCTGGTTGGGGCCGAGTTCGGCTGTAAACCCGAAGAGGTTTTGTTTGTGTCCTCCAATGGCTGGGACGCGGGTCATGCGGCGGCCTATGGATTTCAGACGGTTTGGGTCAACCGCATGGGGGTGCCGATGGATCGGTTGCCGGGCAAACCGGCCCATGTGTTAAGTGATCTGACAACCATTCCGGAGCTGGTGTGATGGCGCGTTTTACAACATCTGACGGTGTGTCGTTGTATTATACCGATGAGGGGCAGGGATTGCCGCTTTTGTGCCTGTCTGGGCTAAGCCGCAATGGCCGAGATTTTGACTATGTCGCCCCCTTGTTAAAGGGCGTGCGCCTTATCCGCTTGGATTACCGGGGACGCGGGCAATCGGATTGGGCTCCGCGTGAGAGCTATTCGATCCCGATTGAGGGACGCGATGCGTTGGAATTGTTGGATCATCTCGGGGTAGAGAAGGCCGCGATTTTGGGCAGTTCGCGTGGCGGATTGATCACCATGGGATTGGCCGCGACGGTCAAAGAGCGGCTTTTGGGTGTGGCTTTGAACGATATTGGTCCTGAAATCGCCGATCGTGGCCTTGAGGTGATCAAAGATTACCTTGGCCGTCGTCCGGCTTGGAAAACCATGGCGGAAGCGGTGGCGGCGCGGCCCAAGGTGATGGCGGGGTTTGTGAATGTCCCGGCTGAACGCTGGCAACGGGAGGCAGAGACCCATTACCGTGAGATCGAGGGAGGCTTGGACATCACCTATGACCCAAAGCTACGCGATGCGGTGTTGGCGGAGGGCGCGCAGGTTGTTCCGGATCTTTGGCCGTTTTTTGAGGCCTTGGCAGAGTTGCCTTTGTGCCTGATCCGTGGGGCGAATTCGGATTTGTTATCAGAGGCGTGTTTTGAGGAGATGACGCGCCGTAGGCCGGATGCAATGGCGGTTCAGGTCGCTGATCGCGGCCATATTCCGTTCTTGGATGAACCTGAAGCGGTTGCGGCCTTGCACAAATGGATTGCGATGATGTGACGGGAGCGGCGCTGTTTGCGATGCAAATGCGCCCCACCCACCGTCCCATCGGGCGCGTTACTCGGGCTGAACGAACACCCGTTTGGGGTGCAATTCACCGCCCTTGTAGATGCCAACCGCGATTGGCGTGCCATCGAATGATGCCCATGCTTCGTCGCCGTATTCGACATCTTTGGCAAACACCATGCCCGGGTTGCCGTTGCGCAGCTTTGTCGCCCCGTCGAGCGTTGTGTGCAGCTCGGGCAATTCATCAAGGCCGATTTCCAGCGGCTTGAGATAGGCGTCAAGCGCGGGTGTTTTGGCCATTTCGTCGATCTGGTCGATGCTCAGACCATCACTCACTTCAAACGGGCCTGACCAAATGCGACGCAAGCGCAGGACATGCGCCTTACAGCCCAATGCCTCGCCCAAGTCGCGGGCGATGGAACGGACATAGCCGCCTTTGCCACAGGTCATTTCCAACTCGACGTGATCGACATCTGGGCGCGAGACCATCACCAGCTCTTCGACCCAAAGAGGGCGGGCGGCGATGTCCATTTCCTCTCCGTCACGGGCGCGTTTATAGGCGCGTTCACCGTCAATTTTCACCGCTGAGAACTGCGGAGGCACCTGCATGATGTCGCCGACAAAGGGGTGCAAGGCCTCTTTGATGTCGTCATCCGAGGGACGCAAATCGGTTTCGGCAATGACTTCACCCTCGGCGTCATCGGTGTTGGTCGCCTGACCGAGACGGACAACAAAGCGGTAAGCTTTGAGCGCATCGGTGATGTAGGGCACTGTTTTGGTGGCTTCACCCAAGGCGACGGCAAGAACGCCGGTGGCTTCTGGATCCAAGGTGCCCGCATGGCCGGCTTTCTTGGCCTCAAGCGCCCAGCGGACCTTGTTCACCACCGAAGTGGAGGTGATACCGGCCGGTTTGTCTACGATCAGCCAGCCCGAAATATCGCGGCCCTTGCGTCTGCGTCCCATGAATACCCTCTGATTGGTGAGGCGGCGGGGGTAGCAAGGACGGCGCGGTCTGTCAATTCAACATGGGGGTTTAGAGGGTGCGAGCAGCAACATGCCTGTGGATTGATCCTTTGGGAAAAGCTTAAGGTGCCGATTGCAATGCCGTTTTCAAGGCCGATAGGGCGGCGCGAATGGGGGGATCATGGCGGGTGTCATGATGGGAAACCAGCCATTCATCATGGGTCAAATCCTCAATCGGATCAGACAGTTGCGTCAAGGTGCTGAGCTTTGCGCCGATAAAGCAGGGTAGGATAATGCGGCCGTGACCAGATCGGGCGAGATCAAGGCAGAGCCGCATGTCCGTCGCCGTAAGCGCAATTTTGGCGCTATGTTCACGATGGAGCCAGGCTTGCGATGGTGGCAGCGGCATTTGCCCCGGTAAGCTGACAAACCCTGAAATAGCGTCGGATTTGGCATAGATGGCATAGGTGATGCTGCGAAGTTTTTGGCGCGCCAACCAAGGGTGGTCGGGTTCGGAATTGCGGATGCCAATGTCGGCCTCGCGCCGGGCAATGTCCAATTGTGCATTTGACGGGACAAAGCTTGGCACCCATCTTTTCGGCGTGACTGCGGGGAGCGATTGGGCGAGAAACTGTGATGTCCACAACCCGGCGGTGATCCGTACAACTGGGGTGTGTTCGGTCTTGGATAACCACCGGGCGATGCGGCTTTGTAACTCCGGCAAGCCAGTTAGTTCATTCGCTAAGCTCTGGCCGTCTTTGGTTAGCTTGAACCCGCCTTTGCCACGCAAAAACAACCGCCTCTCGGTGCTACGTTCGAGGTGCGCCATACGGCGCGACATCGTCGGGAGCGGGACACCGGCCTTTTGGGCCGCGTCGGTGAGGGATGAACTTGTCGCAACAAGTTGGAACAATGCGAGGTCGGTGAGGTCGGGGTGACTTTCATTCATGAAACTAAGGTTGCGGAAAGAGGGGATTTATTCAACAAAAAAGACAAAGGTATCTTGTTTTTGAAATCTGATGGCAGAAACAAGAGGTCCCGGATGTTGATCTTTCCCTTGAAAACCGAACGCCGTTTGGTGTCGCAAGAACGCCAACACATCGACAATCGTATCCGCAGTCATAAAAAATGGCGCAGACGGCGGAACCGGCTGCGCCTTTTATGTTTTTTAACCGATTGGCGTCGGTCTAGTCGCGGGTTCCGGCGAAACGTTCTTGCCATTCGGTGCGTTCTGCATCGGTTATCTTGCGGAAAGTGACCTCAGGCACGGCAAATTCGTGGCCTTCGGGCATTGCCGCGAGGGCGGCTTTGATGTCTGTTGGCCATGCGTCATCGTCCGACTTCATCGCGTCCAAAAGCTCGGCACTTGCGTCGGGAATGAAGGGCGAGGAGATGATCGCATAGAGACGGATCAGGTTCAGCGCCAAGCGAATCTGCGCTGCGGCTTGATCGGGGTCGGTTTTGAAGGTTGTCCAAGGGGCGACTTCTTGCAGGTATTCGTTGCCCAAGGCCCATGCGGCGCGCAGGGCGGTGGCGGATTTGCGCACCTCGATGGCTTCCATATGGGCTTCGTATTCGGCCAATTTCGCGGCTAGATCTCTCATCAATTGCTCTTCGCGCGCGCCATAGGCCCCGCCTGCCGGAACAGCTTCGGAGAATTTGGAGCGGCAGAATTTGGTGACGCGGCTGGCAAAGTTGCCAAGCACGTCGGCGAGGTCCTTGTTGACCGACACTTGGAAGTTTTCCCAAGTAAATTCGCTATCCGCGCTTTCGGGCGCATGGGACAACAACCACCAACGCCAGTAATCGGACGGTAGGATTTCCAAGGCTTGATCCATAAACACCCCGCGTCCGCGCGATGTTGAGAATTGGCCGCCATCGTAGTTCAAGTAGTTGAACGATTTGATGTAGTCGACAAGCTTCCACGGCTCACCCGAGCCCAAAATCGTGGTTGGGAAGGACAGGGTGTGGAAGGGCACGTTGTCCTTGCCCATAAACTGGGTGTAACGGACGTCATCGGCCCCTTTGTCGGTGCGCCACCAGCGTTCCCAATCGCTGCCTTTGCCCGCGTCAACCCACTCCTGCGCACAGGCAATGTATTCGATTGGGGCGTCGAACCAGACGTAGAACACTTTGCCTTCCATGCCGGGCCAAGGCGCGTCGCCTTTCATCACCGGCACACCCCAATCGAGGTCGCGGGTGATGCCGCGGTCCTGAAGCCCATCTCCGTCATGCAGCCATTTTTTGGCAATCGAGGTGGTTAGAATTGGCCAATCGGTTTTGGAATCGATCCATGTGTCGAGCTGATCTTTCATCTCGGATTGGCGCAGATAAAGGTGCTTGGTCTCGCGCATCTCAAGGTCGGTTGACCCGGAAATGGTTGACCGTGGATTGATCAGGTCAACCGGATCAAGCTGTTTGGTGCAATTGTCACATTGATCGCCGCGCGCATCTTCGAACCCACAATTGGGGCAGGTGCCTTCGATATAACGATCAGGCAGGTAGCGGCCATCGGCATGGCTATACATTTGGGTTTCACTGACTTCGCGGATCAGCCCTTGTTTGTCCAACTGGGCGGCGAAATGTTGGGTCAGCTTCTTGTTCTGCTCCGATGAGGACCGGCCAAAGTGATCAAAAGATAGGCGGAACCCATCGGCGATTTTCGCCTGAACCCCCCACATTTCGGCGCAGTATTCATCGACCGGTTTACCGGCCTTGGCGGCGGCAAGTTCGGCGGGGGTGCCATGTTCATCGGTGGCGCAAAGGAACATCACCTCATGGCCGCGCGCGCGCAGATAGCGGGCATAAAGATCAGCCGGAAGCTGAGAGCCCACAAGATTGCCCAGATGCTTGATCCCGTTGATATAGGGAATCGCGGAGGTGATGAGGTGGCGTGCCATTGTCGTTCGTCCCGTGCGGTTTGGGCGTGATTTAACGGAAGCGCGCGCCAAGGGCTACTGCGTTTTGTCCCTTTCGCCAGTCTTGTCGCGAAAGCGCGACATCAAACGCCCGATCACAAAGGATGTGCGCGGGGCGTACACATAGGGGGTTCGGGTCTCATTTGCCGGGCGCGATTGCATTCGGACAAGGCCAAAGATCACCAAAAGCGCGTGGCCCAGAGCGATCAGGATGAACAGGGCCGGAGGGCCAAAGGCATTGATCAGGGCAGAGGCGACCCAGGGGGCGGCAATGGCGCCACAGGCATACCAAAACATCAACGCCGCCGAGAGTTCGATACGTTCTGAGCTATCGGCAAAGTCATGGGCGTGTGCGGAGGACACCGAAAAGATCGGAAAGGTGGTTAGGCCAAATATAGCGGCCGTTAGCATGACACCTGTTGTGCTGAGGTCCGTGGTGGTGGCGGTGAAAACGCAGGATGCAATAGCGGCGAGCGACAGCCAGATCAAAACGTGACGCCGGTCATACCGGTCTGCCAGCCAGCCAACAGGGTATTGTGACAAGGCCCCGCCCCCGACGAAGGCCGCTAAAAATAGCGCAATGTCAGAGGTTTGTAGCCCGACCCCGGTGCCATAAAGCGGCCCGACCATCCGGAACGACGCGCTTGACAGGGCAGCGACAAGCACACCGGCCACCGCCAGCGGCGAGCTGGCAAAGGCCAATTGCGGGCGAAGGCGTGGGGCGGCCGGGGTTTCGGGTTGGCTTGATTTGGTCAAGGTCATCGGCAAAATCGCCGCGCAGCAGATCATCGCCAAAAACGTATAGGACACGTAATGCGCCGGTTCGAGGACCGAGATCATCAGCTGTGCCACAAGCGAGGCAAGCATGTCCGTCACGCGGTAGGTACCCATAGCGCGACCGCGGTTGTCGTTGGTGACCTTGGCTTGCAACCACGCCTCGATCACGGTGTAACATCCGGCTATACAAAGCCCCTGCGCCACGCGCATTCCGGCCCAGACATAGGGATTTTCGCTTAGAACATGGCCGAGAATGCCCATCGTGCCAAGGGCGGTAAACACCGCAAAGGCGCGGGAATGGCCAACGCTTCCCATGAGGCGCGGCGACCACCAGCAGCCAATGAAAAAGCCTAGAAAATGCGCCGACCCCAGAAAACCGATCTGTTGGGTGGTGAAGTTCAGTTGCAAACCCGACAGAGCGTCAAGCGGCCCAACGCCGCCCGAGGAGAGCTGTAACAGGATCACGGATAAAAACAGGGCGGCAAAAGAGATCATCATACGCATGGGGCCAAAGGGGCATGTGGGGGCATGGCGCGCTTTGGGTTTTGCGACGTAGTCGGGTCGTTTTGGGGCCTTGGTTGGAAAAGATAGACGTGGCGTCACTCTTTTCGTTCCGGCGGGCGCGGTCTTTGATGGCTGTGCCAAATAAGGAGGCCACCCGATGCCGTCGCGCAAATACGCCAAAACCGTCGATGAATTGCCCAGCCCCGAGGAATTGATGTCGGTTCCGGGGGTTGAGATGATGCAAAGCATTGTTAATGGAGAGCGGGCCGGCCCGCCGATTGGCGAGACCATGGGGTTTTGGCCGGTCGAGGCAGAAAAAGGCCGGGTGGTGTTTGAAGGGACGCCGGAATTGGCGGTCGCCAACCCGCTGCGCACGGTGCATGGCGGCTGGTATGGCGCGATTTTGGATAGCTGCATGGCCTGTGCGGTACATACGACGCTACCTTCGGGCGCAGGCTATACGACCTTGGAATACAAGATCAATATCACCCGTGCGATCCCTTTGGGTGTGACGGTTCAGGCCATTGGCATTGCACAGCATTCCGGCCGATCAACCGGGGTGGCCAATGGCGAAATCCGAGGCAAGGAAGATGGCAAACTATACGCAACCGGGTCAACGACCTGTATGATTTTACGGGCCTGAAGTGGGGTGAAACAGATGGTTTCCGGTTAACGCCCATGTTTTTGGCGGGGCCATGCGGGCGCGCAACCGTTCTAGCCGCCAGCGTACCTGACCGGGTGTGTGATCAGGCTCCATCTGCCAGCGGGTTTCAACGCCCGGCGCGCCGCCAGAGCCAGGTGTCAGCATGAGACCAAGCGGGCGAAACCGCCCTTCGCCCGCCCCGGTTTCGGCGGCGAGATGCAACCGGCGGACCTGGGTCATACCGGGGGGGGCGGGCAGATCGGCCACAACCATCGGCGCGGCTCCACTGCGCAGAACTTCCTCCATGCTCCACAAAATGTCTTCGCCCCGGATCGGATCGAGAAAGATCAGCGATTGCGGCGGCAACAAGGGGACAAGCCCGTCGGTATTGAGGCGGTTACGCTCCCACTTGGGGGTGATCCAAAAGATCGGCGCGGTGTTGGCCGGGTTTTTGAGTTCGGCCAGAAGCTTGGCGGCGATACGCACGGCCAGGGTGCGCCGCGCCCGCCCACAAATCTCGTGCACGCGGGTCAGCGGCAGGCTGGCATCCTCAAACAGGGGGAGGCCCGGCGGTGGGCGATGGGTTTTACGGGCAAGCAGGGCAGCAGCGGTCATGGCCGTAAAATACAGTGTTCGCTAAATGTTCTCAAGGTTAAATTTCTGGAAAGGGCTCTTGGCAATTGCACTGATACCGCTATCTTTCGCGCAACCCGCGCGAAGGAGATGTTGCAATGAAGATGAATAAACTGGGCCGTACTGGCATCGATGTGTCAGAGTTTTGCCTTGGGACCATGACCTTTGGCACGCAGACGGAACAAGACGACGCACATGCTCAAATTGACCGTGCGCTTGCCGCTGGGATCAATTTCATGGATACGGCCGAGATTTATCCCGTCAATCCAATCAGCGCCGAAACCCTTGGCGGGACTGAGGAAATTGTTGGAAACTGGTTTGAAAAAACTGGCAAGCGGAATGACTGGGTGCTGGCCACCAAACATTCCGGGACCGGCGTTGAGCATGTGCGCAACGGCGCAATGATCAGCGGGCAGACCATTCCGGAGACGATTGAAGGGTCTTTGAAGCGGCTCAAAACTGATTATATTGATCTCTACCAATTTCATTGGCCTAACCGGGGCAGCTACATGTTCCGCCAAAACTGGAGCTATGACCCGCTCAAAGGCGGGATGAGCCGCGATGAGGTGATTGGGCAGATGGAAGACTGTCTTGGGGCGTTGCAGCGTGAAGTTGACCGCGGCACCATTCGCGCTTTTGGTCTGTCTAATGAAAGCGCCTGGGGCACGGCGCAATGGCTGGCGGCGGCGGATCGGGTCGGCGGGCCGCGCGTGGCGTCGATTCAGAACGAATATTCGTTGGTTTGTCGGATGGCGGATACGGATTTGGCCGAAGTGATGATGTTTGAAGATGTCGGGTTGTTGCCGTTTTCACCTTTGGGGGCGGGGTTGTTGAGCGGCAAATACCAGGGTGGTGCTGTGCCAGATGGGTCGCGCATGTCGATCAATGGTGATTTGGGCGGGCGCAAGTCTGAGCGAATTTTTGATGCGGTTGACGCGTATTTGGGCGTGGCCCGTAAGTTCGGTTTGGACCCGATACATATGGCATTTGCCTGGTCAGCCCGTCGACCTTTTGTGGCCTCGTCGATTTTTGGGGCCACAACATTGGCGCAGTTGGAGCATGCCTTGGGCGCAGTTGATGTCGAATTGACCCCAGAATTGCTGGCAGCTTTGGACGCGACGCACAAACAACATCCGATGCCCTATTGATGAGCGGGCGGGAAAGGCCCCCTTGAGCGGCTCCCGCCCACCCACCCCGCCCCTCAAGGGGGCCTAATCGGTGATCCGCTTCCGGAGGTTGGAGAGGAAAGCCGGAAGGTCGCGCGTTGTCACATCGGCCTTGCAGAGTAAATCGTCAAAGTGATCTGTTATGGCAGAAACGCGATTGGTGTCGCGAAATACCAGATAGTTACTTCCCATATAGAGCGCGGCTAAGAGCGGACCGAAGATCGTGATGGGGGCGGAGTATAATTGCCGCGCGCAGAATAGATAAAGTCGAAGGCGCGGGTAAAGAGTTTCGCAAAGTGTAATCCAATGGTCGATTTGAGCGCGGCGGGCACCAGGGGTAAGACCGGCGTAATACCCTGTTCCCGAAGCGAAACTTTCAACCTCGTGGATCGCGATGCAGATCTCATAGTCCGATTGGGATTGTCGCATCCAATTCAGGCGTTCCTCTGAGGCGGCAATGGCTTGATCGGAACTCCGCCCAAGATGTTGTTCATATTCCCAGCTCAGCACATCGCGGGTTTTGAGCATGTCGGGCAACATCGCCGGAACGTAGCGAATCTTGTAGCCATCGGCCTCTTGGTACCATCGAAAAATGGTGTCATCGACCAAGGCCCTCTTGGCTTGGGTCATGCTGAGGGAGGTCGCAACCAGATCTTCTGCATTTTCAGGTTTGTCGGACAAGCCAAGAAGCCAGTCGGTCGACACCCCGAGCGCTTCGGCACAACCGCCAACCAGATGGGCATTGGGCAGGCGGGCCCCTTGGTCCTTGAGCAATTGTGAGATGGTGGACCGGTCGACGCCAATTTTGGCGGAGAGACGCGTTTGATTGCTGTTGGCCGATTGTATCGCCTCTTGGAGGCGGGTTCGGAAAAGGGCCGCGCGATGACGCTTGTCGCTAATTTGTCTCATGAGGTGACAATTATCACATCGAATGAAAATTGTTAACCAAACACCGAATGGGACGCCGCAGCTCTGGCTGTTAACGAATTGAGCATGACAACAAAACGTTTAGACTGCCATTCCTCATGCTCTTGGACGTCGCGATTTCGCTTTCGGCGGACGATAGAGTGGCCAACGTTTTTTTTGCTGTTGATTTGCTATCTAGCTTGGAGCGTTAGCACGACGTGGGTGGCAGAGATTTGGCTGCCATTGGCGATGGTGTCGACCTGTGTGTCGGGGGCTTTGCATTCGTCTTTGACGCATGAGGCCTTGCATGGCCACCCGACGAAGTCGGCTTTTTGGAATGCCGTTTTGGTGTTTCCGGCCTTGACTGTTGCCGTGCCCTACATGCGGTTCAAGGAATTGCACTTGGCGCATCATCGGGATTCGATGTTAACGGACCCTTACGATGATCCAGAAAGCAATTATTTGGATCCGAGTGTTTGGGCCGCTCTTTCGACATGGAAAAAGTGGCTGTTTCGCCTCAATAACACGCTTGCTGGGCGTTTGGTTTTGGGGCCGACACTAGGCACGTGGACCTTTGTGCAGTCTGAATGGAAGGCCGCAAAAGCAGGGAATAGACTTGTGATGTTGGGGTGGGCGGTTCATGTCCCAGCATTGTCTGTTGTTGTATGGTGGATTATCTACGTGAGCAGCATGCCGGTTTGGGCTTGGGCATGTACCGTTTATGCCTCGCTGTCGATATTGAAAATCAGAACCTTTCTAGAGCACCGCGCCCATCTTTGTGCGGCGGGGCGGACAGTTGTCATCGAAGACAAAGGGCCGCTGGCTTTGATTTTTTTGAACAATAATCTGCACATTGTTCATCACATGCATGCCCGTGTGCCTTGGTATCGTTTACCAAAATTGTATTGGCAGAACAAAGAACGCTACCTTGGCTGGAACCGCGGATATGTTTACCCATCCTACGCGGCAATCTTTCGTCAGTACTTGTTTAGGCCCAAGGACCCGGTGCCACATCCACTTTGGCCAAAGCGATAGACTTGACAGAAGTGAAAATGCTTGGAATTCATGACGCTTGGCGGTGTTCTTCCACGGTTTCTTGGTCCCAATCGCCGCCGTCGCTTTCCACGCCGGATGAGGTGGTTCTGAATTGGGAGACGAGGTTCAACAGGTAGGTCGCGCTTTCGGTCATGGCATGGCTGGCTGCTGTGGCTTCTTCGACCATGGCCGCGTTTTGCTGGGTCACTTGATCTAGGCCAACCATCGCGGTGTTGACTTCGCTGATGCCCAAGGATTGGCTCTGAGTGCCTTCGGAAATATCTGCGTTCAAAGTGAACACGGCATTGATACGCGTTACAATGTGATTGAGGGCCGAGCCGGTTTCCCCAACAAGGGTGACTCCATTGTTAACGTGATCAGTTGAGGCGTCGATCAAGGTTTTGATTTCTGTGGCGGCTTCAGCCGAGCGTTGTGCCAGGTTTTGCACTTCTGATGCAACGACTGAGAACCCGACGCCAGCCTTTCCAGCCCTCGCGGCTTCAACCCCGGCGTTCAAAGCAAGAAGATTGGTTTGGAATGCTATATCGTCAATGACCCCAATGATTTGAGAGATATGATCGGACGAGTTTTCGATTTCGCCCATGGCGGACACCGTGCGGTCAACCACTTGGCCACCTTGTTCTGCAGCTTCTTTGGTTTCCTGCATAGAATTCGAGACCGTTGTTGCGCCGTCTGCCGTTTTTTTTAAGCCAACTGTGAGTTGGTCCAACGCAGCAGCGGTTTGTTCCAAAGTTGCGGCTTGGGTTTCGGTGCGCCGCGCAAGATCGTCTGAAGCCCCGGTGATTTCAGCGGCGCGGGAGTGAATATCGCGTGCCGAGTCAACAACGGCCGAAACTGTTTCGCGCAGTTGTTTGGACGTGGCGTTGAAATCAATTTTGAGCTGTTCGTATTGGGACGGGAACTCCATTGAAATATGTGCGGTTAAATCGCCTTGAGCGAGAGAAGATAGGTTTTCACTTAGTTGTTCGACAATTTCCATCTGCTTTTTTTGCCGGTCGGCCCGTTCGGCGGCGAGCCGTTCATTTTCGATGGTGCCATCACGAAGGTTGGCGAGCGCCTTTCCAATGGAACCGATCTCGTCACGTCTTTCGACTTCAGGAATTTCCACATCGGTATTGCCTTGTTGAAGCTCTTCTAGTCGCCGCACAACCCGCGTCATTGGCATGGCAACGGAGGTGGAAATCAGAAACAGAACACAAGCAAACGCAAGATACGAAATAACCCCAATCAGCGCCGCGGTTTTATTGGCGTTAAGGATCGACTCTTTGATAACGGAGACGTCCACGCCCCAGACCAGATCGCCCACAGTGTTTCCATCCATGACAAGAGGGGTGCGGATAATCTCAAGGTTACCGAGGCGGGCGCGCAAACCCTCGCTTTCGATGAGGGCTGCACCCGACTCTGACCATGTGGGGTCAATCGCTTCGGCCAAGGTGTGTTCGGCCATTGCGGAACCATCTGTCATCAGCGTCGCAAATACGAACCCTTTGTAGTCGGAAAAAGACAGTAGTGTGTTATGGGCCAGCTCGTCATCAAAGTTCCAAGCAGCTGAGGCCAGCGGTGGAGAAACATAGGTTTCAATCAAATGAATTTCCTGGGCAAAGGCGTCATTCAGTGCTTGCGAATAGCGCATGGCCCAAAAGAGAGTGATCACAAGTACAAGAACCAATAGTGACGACAATCCTGGAACCAAGAGTTTGCGGCGGATAGGCCAGTTTGCGAACCATTTCATGTAATGTCTCCGGCGGGCTCAAAGGAAATCCCGCTTGTTCTATCTGGATTTCCTTTTGGATTTATTTCGTTCCAGGCCGAGCAACCCGAAATATCCAAACAATCTGAACGAACTCTCGGGACCAGACCCAAAAGACGGCCGCCCGAGACGCAAACGCTCGCATCCAATTGTGGACGCGAGCGATTTCTTACTGACGTTTTCTAGAATTTGGTTAGTACCCCAAATACTGCGACCCGAGCGTGTCGCGGTATTTTTCCACCCATGTTTTGTTGATTTGCGCGATTGTTCCGTCTGCCTCTGCGGCACTGAAACAGCGATCAAAATCAGCGGCAAGTGAGGCATCGCGGAAGTTCATGGTGTAGTTGGAGGGGTCAAATGTCGCCTGAAACCGAACGTTTTGCATTGGGTCAAAAGGTAAATCCGCGACGTCATCCCGCAACTGGCGATTGAACTCGGCGAAAATCATGCCGTCACCAATCACCGCATCGACGCGCTGTGCAAAAATCATCCGGCTTTGTACGATTTGATCAGCGGCTTCTTTATAGCTTTTAAAGCTTTCGGTCGCCGCTTTGAGGCCTGGCAAAATGTCGGAGGCCCCCATGAACGCAATCACAGTGTGATCTGAAAGGCTCCCCAAGTCGGTAAAGCTTGCACCAGAGTCTTCAAGGTTGGAAACGCCGTTCTGGTATTGGATGTAGGTTTGGGATTGTCCGCCGGGCAATGGCATGCCCTGAGGGACAGTTGTCACCGCGTCGCCGGTACCGGCTTCATAGCTTTTCCAATGGCGGGTAAAGGGTTGGACCTTAAACGTCACCTCATGGCCGCAGCGGGACATAACTTCTGTGATGATCTCAACTTCGCGCCCGGTGCCGTCGGCCATGATCATCGGCGGGAGTTCACCGGCCATGATCGTCAGATTGGCCGCGCTTGCAACATTGGCACCACCGGTGGCGGCAATAGCGGACAGGAGGAATACAGTTGATAGGTTCGTCATTTTCGGGCCTCTGGCAAAGATGATCACTTTGCCGGGACCGTATTGATTTGGGTTTTAAGAGGAGGTTAAAGCTACAATTGAACTAGGTCGCCTTGTTCCTATGTCTTTTCCTTTTCGGGTCAAAGAGTTGCCGTCGCTGCCCTTGCGATTACCAATTCTTCGTTTGTTGGCAAGACCATAACATGTACGCGACTAAAGCTAGAACTGATGATGGTTTCATTGGCATCATTGCGCCCCTCATCCAACTCGACCCCAATCCAATGCATCCCGGCACAGACACGTCGCCGGATTTTGGCGGCGTTTTCACCAATACCACCGGTAAAGACAATGGCATCCAACCCTTCAAGCGCGGCGGCCAAACCGCCCAATTCGCGACGAATTCGGAAACAGAAATAATCGACGGCTTCGCGGGCATGGATGTCATCCGAGGCCAGCAGTTCGCGCATGTCGTGGCTTAGGCCCGAAAGGCCGAGCAAGCCGGACTTTTTGTACAAAAGGTCTGAAATTTCGGTGGCGCTTAGCCCCTCCTGGTTCATCAGGTACAAAAGCACACCTGGGTCTAATTGACCCGAGCGAGTGCCCATCGGTAAACCATCGAGCGAGGAAAACCCCATGGACGATGCCACCGAGCGGCCGTGTTCCATCGCGCACATCGACGCGCCATTGCCCAGATGGGCCACGACAACTCGCCCGGCATGCAGAGTTGGCGCAATTTCGGCGAGCTTGCCCGAGATGTAATCGTAGCTAAGCCCGTGGAAGCCATAGCGACGCACGCCTTTGTCATAATAGCTACGAGGCAGGGCAAACGTATCGTTCACAAACGGGTGCTGGCGGTGAAAGGCGGTGTCAAAACAGGCAACTTGCTTGGCATCTGGAAACGCCGCCAAAGCCGAGCGCACACCGGCCAAATTGTGTGGTTGATGCAAGGGGGCAAAGGGCATCAAAGTTGAAAGCTCGGAAATCACCTCGGGGGTGAGCTCGACAGGGTCAGAAAAGTTCAGCCCGCCATGCACCACACGATGGCCAACAGCGTCTATTTTCGCATTCGGAAAGCGATTGGAGATTTTCGTCAAAGAGGCCTGAAGTGCGCCGTCATGATTGGCGGAATTCTTGGCCGGAAGATCGGAAAAAGAAACCGTATTCCCCTGCGCATCCTTAAGCTTGGCCGTTGCCGCGCCGCCAATATGGTCGATCAATCCGGTGATTAGCGGCTTTGGGGTTTCGCCCGCTTCGAACAGGCCGAATTTCAACGTCGAAGACCCAGCATTCAGCGTCAGAACATGGCTCATTTCACGCCTCCGCTGAGACGATTGTGATGAAGAGCGGCAACGGCACAGGAGGCCAAACGTGCCATGTCATCATCGGCGCGAGAGTTTAGGATAACCGGCACCCGTGCGCCCAAAACCACCCCGGCGCTTTCGGCGTGGCTAAGGTAGGCCAATTGTTTGGCGAGCATATTGCCGGCATCGAGATTGGGAACCACCAAAATGTCGGCGCGCCCCGCGACCGGTGACACGATGCCTTTGGTGCGGGCGGCGGCGATGTCGATCGCATTATCCATAGCGAGCGGCCCTTCTACCAGGCCACCGGTGATCTGGCCGCGATCAGCCATTTTCGACAGCAAAGCCGCGTCGATGGAGGATGGTAGGTCTGGGTTCACGGTTTCCACTGCCGAGAGAACCCCAACTTTGGGTTCTTTGATGCCAAGGCTGAGCGCCAGATCAATGGCGTTTTGGGTGATGTCGACCTTTGTTTTCAGGTCCGGCGCGATGTTGATCGCGGCGTCACTTACCAAAAGCGGATGCGCCAAACCGGGCACATCCATCACAAAAATATGGGTAAAGCGGCGCCCCATCCGAAGCCCGGTGACCTTGTCCAACAGTGGGCGCAGCAACATGTCGGTGTGCAAATGCCCCTTCATCAAAGCATTTGCGCGCCCTTCATGGACAAGTTCAACCGCACGCCGCGCCGCGCCGCGGTGGTCTTTGATGTCGATGATTTCGACACCGTCCAACGACTGCCCAAGCTCTTTGGCGGTTGCTGCAATCTTATCTGCGTCCCCAAGCAGGATCGGCTCGATTATCGTGTGCTCGCGCGCCAACAAGGCCCCACCCAAGGAATTGACATCCTCAGGGCAAACAACGGCGGTTTCAAGCGCGGCCAAAGGTTCGGCCCGTTTCAGCAGTTTTTCGAAATGACGGTGACGTTGTACGACCAACCCGGGAAGGTCGTGGCTGTTGTAAGTGACCTTGCGACGCGGGGCCATGACCTCGGCCCAGCCGTCCAAAACCAAGGCATCGTCGCGCACCCGCCGCACTTCGGTCGACATGGTGACGGTGCACTCTTTTTCATTCTTGTCGGTTACAACCACGCGGCTTAGCAATTCATCGCCCGCATGGGCCCGGTTGTGAAACTGAAAGTTTTGCGACCGATACAGCGTGCCAGCGCCGGGCAGAACATTGCCCAAGACCGCGGAAATGAGCGCGCCAACAAACATGCCCGGCATAATCGCCTCGGGATGGCCATCGGCGTCGCCATCGGCATCATACATATGCATGGGGTTGTGGTTGCCCGACACATTGGCAAAGACGATCATGTCATCTTGTGTACAAAGACGCCGCAACTCGGCCTGATCCCCGATATTCAGCTCATCAAAGGTTTTGTTTTCAATCAACATGTGCTTCACCTGTTCGGGTCCTTCTGCAGGTTCAACCTCCCAGTTTCCCCCCACTTTGCGCAGAGATTTACGCCGGTTTGCGCTAAATGTAACCGCTAACGTTACTGTATTGTGAATTTGAACGGCATTGCCGCCTTGCATCCTTTGCATGACGGGCACATGTGCTGCGAATTTGGGCGGGAATGGCACGGCCATGAAATCCTTACTTGAATTTCGCGCGGGCATGGGCAACCTGCGGGCATGACCGATTTTAATTGCCCCAATTGCGGGAACCAGGTCCAACGGGCCTTGGCTATTGTTAAAATGACCACCTGCACCTCGTGTGGGACCTCGCTGTTTTTAGCGGATGACAAGGCACTCACGGCCGGGCAGGGCGGTGAGATGCATGACGCGCCGTTGTTGTTTGGCATTGGCGACAAGGTGATCCTTGGCCAGTACCACGTCGACATTTATGGCCATGCGCGGTATTCCTATGGGCGCGGGTTCTGGGATGAATTCTGGGGTGTCGATGGTCGCGGCGATCCGTTTTGGGTTTCGGTCGACGAGGGTGATGTCGTGGTTCAGGAACCTTTGCCGAGCAAAGGACAACCGCGGATGACCGGGCCGGCCAAGCTTGGCCAAAAGGTCATGTATGAGCGTCGCACCTACCGGATCAAAGAGATCGAAAGCGCCGAATGCGTCGCCATCCGAGGGAGCTTTGGCGAACCCATCGAGGTGGGCGACACGCACTCCTTTATCAATGCTTCGAACCAGGGCGGCGATTTGCTTTCTGGTGAGTTTTGGGACGGCGGCGAAAGCTGGTTCTTGGGTGAATGGTTTGACCCCTTTGACATCAAAGTGGTGAGCGGCACATGACACGCAGCGATGATCTAAAGACTATCAATTGCACCGCCTGTGGGGCCGGTTTGGATGTGCTAGGCGGCGGTCGTGTTACTGTGCATATCTGTCCCTATTGCGGCACCGAGTTGGACGCGCTTGATAGCTACAAGGCTCTGCGTACCTTTAGTGATCTCAAACGCCCCGACACGCCCTTTATGCTCGGGATGACGGGCAAGATTTGGGATGTCGATTACACGGTGATCGGCACGCTTGAGCACAAGGAACGTTATGGCGGGCAGGAATGGACATGGATCGACCATCAGCTGTTTTCGCCCACACATGGCTATGCCTATCTGACGATTGAGAACGGGCATTTTGTCTTTTCACGGCGCTATCGCGGCCCCGGTTGGGTGTCTGAACATCAGGTCGAAAAGGCCGAAACACCACCGATTTTGCGCATCAAAGGCCAGACGTTCAAGTATTACGAAACCACAACCAGTGAGGTCACCTTTGCGGAGGGTGAATTCACATGGGAAGTGAAGATTGGCGACAAGTCGACCACTGTCAGCACTCTCTCAGAGGATGCGATGCTTGGGTTTTCGCAAACCCAAACCGAACGCGAAACCTATCGCTCGGTCTATTTGCCCCGCAAAGAGGTGGCGAAAAGCTTTGGCATTGAACCGCCAAAACTGACCAATAAGATTCACCCGTTGATGCCGTTCAAGGGTGGCCCGAATTTCACCTTCCTACGCAATTCCGCCGCCGGATTTGCCGTTGCTTGCATGGTTTTGGGCTTTGTCTTTGGGCTGAGCAGTGGCGAGTCGGTCCTGACTGAGGTCGGCCTTCCTGTGGCGGGGTTGCCAGTAGAAATCCCCTTTGAGATCAGCCAATCTAACAAACTGGCCGAGATCGCCCTTGCGGCGGATGTGTCCAATAGCTGGGCGAGCATTGGCCTGACGGTGCAAGACCCCGAAGGCAACATCTTGTTCGGGGCCGGGCGCACGATGGAGCGGTATCACGGCCAAGACAGTGAGGGGTCGTGGACCGAAGGATCGGGCAAGGCCAACCTGCGGTTTTTGGCCAAAACAGCCGGCACTTATCAATTGAACCTGGGCGAAGCCGAAAGCGGTATTTGGTCAGGCACACTGGCCCAACCCAAAAACGCCATTTCCCGGCTCGACCTGCGCATTCGCGAGGGGCAAACCAGCGGCAAGTTGTTGTTCTTGTTGAGCTTGGCTTTCGCAGGTATCAGCGCGTGGACCTTTGTCCGACGCTGGCGACATCAGTCCAAGCGCTGGGCTGGCGGTGATTGGAATGATTAAGGTGAGAACATGAACCTGTTTCGCATCGTCTTTTTGTCGGTTTCGACCTTGTTGGTCGCTGGCACAGCCTATCTTGGCTCTCAGGGGGTTGGCGGCACCAGCGCTGACCTCGACACCTCCAACTCTGTTCGCGTGGGCAGTGGCGGGGGCGGGTACTATTATAGCAATAACCGCGTCAAATAACGGGGACATCATGGAATTTCTTCTTGCCGTCAAAGCCGCCGAAGTGGTCGGAACCATCGTTTATACCGCATTGGGCATGTTCCTGATGTGGGTGACATGGAAGGTCCTTGATTGGATCACACCCTTTCCGATCATGAAGGAAATCGAAGAGGATCAGAACATCGCATTGGCGGTGGTCATCGGTATGCTCTTCATCTCGATCTCGATCATCATCGCGGCCGTCATCGTTTCATGAGTGACACGCCATCGCCTGCGCCCAACACTCGGGCGCGGGAAGTCTGGCTCTTGGCGGCGACCTTTCTGGTGGCCGTTGCCGGGCTGATCTACGAGCTGATCGCGGCAACGCTGTCGAGCTATCTTTTGGGCGATTCCATTCGCCAGTTTTCGCTTGTTATTGGCATATTCTTGTCGGCGATGGGGGTTGGCGCGTGGCTGTCTCGCTTTGTGACCCAACCACTTAGCGGCTTTATCTGGGCGCAAATCTTGTTGGGTGTGGTCGGGGGCTTTATGGCCCCGGCGCTATTCCTGCATTATGCCGCCTTGGGGAGCGTCGCCGCCCCGCTATACACGATGCTAATCGCCATTGGCGTCCTGTCGGGCATGGAAATCCCGCTGATCGCCCGCGCGATGGAAGCTGTCGGTGCCTTTGAAAACCGCTTCGAAAACGTCTTGAGCGTCGATTATGTTGGGGCCTTGGTCGCCTCGGTTGCCTTTCCTCTTTTGGTGATCCCGCATTTGGGGCTGATGTCGGCGAGCCTGGCCTTTGGCGTTCTCAACCTTTTGGTTGCCGGCCTGTCGATCTACCTGTTTCGCGAACACGTGACCAAGGCGATGGTAGTGGTTTGGGCCGCGGCTTTGATCGGGGCGCTCTATGGTTTGGTGCAATCCGAACGTCTTGTCGCGTTCACCGAGTCCCAGCTTTTCGAAGATGACGTTATCTTGACCGAGGCCACGCCGTACCAGCAGATCACCGTGACGCGGTACCGCGAACGCACGCGGCTTTTCCTCAATCATTCCATCCAATTCGATAGCCTTGACGAACACCGCTATCACGAACCTCTGGTCCATCCGGTGATGGCTTTGGCACCGCGTCGCGCCAATGTTCTTGTCCTTGGTGGCGGCGATGGTATGGCGGTGCGCGAGGTGCTGCGGCATCAGGACGTCGAAACGATTACCTTGGTTGATCTCGACCCGCGTGTGACCGAGATTTTCCGCGATCATCCGGACTTGTCGCTTTTGAATGACAAATCGCTAAGCGACCCACGGGTTGATATCCAAAACGGAGATGCGTGGCAATTCATCGAGAAAAGCAGCCGCGTCTTTGACGTGATCATTGTCGACCTGCCCGATCCCAAAAACGTCGCGCTGTCCAAACTCTATAGTCGCCAGTTCTACGGCTTGTTGATGGAACGTCTGAGCGCTCAAGGCTTGATGGTAACACAAGCCGGATCACCCTTCTTTGCCCGTCAGGCCTTTTGGTCGATTGCCAACACGCTTGAAAGCACCCGTAACCCCCAGGCACCGGGCAAGGATTTGGGTGTGATCGCGTATCATAGCTATGTGCCAAGCTTTGGCGAATGGGGGTTTGTCATTTCTGGCCCGCATCTGCCTGCGGATCGGGGGCTACAATTGCCCCGCGGTCTAAGCTATCTGACACCGGATATTTGGCAATCTGCACAGGTGTTTGGTGCGGATATGGATCGGGTCGAGGCCGAGGCCAACACGATGCAATCGCACCCTTTGGTGGCCTATTACCTAGATGGTTGGGACTATTGGTTCCGCTGACCCGCTGCCGCCTCCATTTGACAATAGACGTCAACGGCTTCGACTTCGGGGCGCCAATAAATGTCGGGTCTATCTGAAGGAAGCGACAACATTACCCGTCTCATTCGTTGAGTCTGTTCGCATCCTCCGATCAGGGCGAAAAATGTACCTATACTCTTCCAGGCCTGCACGGCGTTTGCGAACGCGATGTCATCAAGCCCCGAGGACAAACGAGGCGGCGGATGACGATCAGGACTTTTCATAATTACTGCCAAAGAATACTGGACGGCAACCAAGTCTGATGGAGAGTTTGGTCTCTTTTCCTTTTTCTGATAGTCGATCAGAAAATCGCGGTAGTTGGACAAGGTTTTTTGGGGGGAGTTTAGGCCGTCCAAAAGGTCCGCCAATGTTAGAAAACGTTGTGCCTGATACTTCCACATCTCAGGGTGGCCAGCGATATCACGCAAGCGTTGTGCGTCTTTCCCCGCAATGAGGCCAACAGCCACAAAGGCGCTAAAGAAGGTTGGGGCTTGCATCATGTGCATTGCCTCATCCGGGCACCCATGTAGCCAATAGATTTCGGCCATATCGCGGGCGTGATTGCGGTTGACCGGCGGGCGTAATAGCAGTTCAGGCAGCTGTCGGAGATCACCTCCTCGGAGGGTTTTTCTGATTCTGGCGCGGTTGTCCTTGGTTTTTAACAGCGCCTGCGGGATAGCACGTTTAAGAACCGATGCTTTGCGTGCCTCGATTTTCGACAAAAGCAATGTTTGCAGGGCTGCGCGCCGAAAGGCATCGTTTTCAGAGTTGGAAACTTGGTCGATAAAATCCGCAGTCAGGGGCAATCCCTGCCACTGCGGATGATCCATACATGCAGCTGAGGAGGGGGAGGCGACGACTGATGTGATCAACCCGAGCACAGCGGCAAGTCGTTTTCTGATGAAGAGTGGCATTAAACCCTATTTAGTTTGTGTTTTTCCAGTAGCCCGACAATCAAATCCTTGGCCGCTTGCCGATGTGCGCGGTGGATGGCGTGGGCTTGCGCGGCATCGCCATTGCGGATGGCGTCAAACACCGCGCGGTGATCTTCGTTGGATTTCACCGGAATGGGGCGCATATGCAGGGTGATCATCCGGGCGCGGCGCACCTGATCGCTCAGCATATTGACGATCATACACACACGGGAGTTGCCGCCCAAACGGACCAGTTCCTTGTGATACCGCTCATCCGCATCGGCCCACTCCTCCAAGGTACCGGCGGCAAGGGCCGCGTCCATATCCGATATGGCCAGTGCCAGCATGGCTAGGTCGGCTTTGTTGGGGTGGCGCTTGGCGGCCTGACGGGCGGCCAAACTCTCCAATTCGGTCAGAACATCGTAGATATCGCGCATATCATCGGGGGACACGGGCAAGATGCGAACGCCTTTGCGCGGTCGCATCTCAAGCAAACCTTGCCCTTCGAGTGTCAAAGCCGCCTCGCGGATTGGGGTGCGGGACATGCCCAATTGCTCGGCCAACTCGCTTTCCAAATGGTCTGATCCTGCCGGAAGATCCCCGACAAAGATCATCCGGCGCATCGCTTCGATGGCGCGCTGGGTGTTGGATTGCGGTTTGACATCCTGCTGTTTCACATGCGTCCCTTACGGCTCCAGTCTGATCTTTTGCCCCTGATCTGCCGAGGCATAGATGGCCTCTTCGATGTCAATCACGCGCAGGTAGTCCTGTGCAAGGTTTTCCAGTGGCGTTTGCTCCAGAAGGCCTGAAATGACATGGCTTTGCAAGTGGTGGACACAATCGCCGCCAAACCCGTCCCAATGGTCGCGGGGAAGAATACAGGTTTCATGCAATTCCTGAAATCCACGCCTCCAAAGTGATCCATCTCCACGTAGGTGGATCACCCCTTCGGTGCCCTCGATCAATGCCTCACCCATGGTGCGACGATGGTTGTCTGCGGCGTGATCAAGATGGCGATTGCCGTCAAACAAGGCGCGAACACCGCCCGGGTGGTCAAACAGAATATATCCGGCATCTTCTCCGGCGATCACTGGGTTCATCTGGCGCAGATCGGCATAGACCGCCGTCGGATTGCCTAGCAAATACCGGAAGGTATCCACCCAATGCACCGCGGTTTCATGGACCAAAAACCGCTCCATGTCTTGGAAATAGGGCTGGCGGTCCAAATAGGCCTGTGGGCCTTGGCCATCACCGGGGCGGAGCCGAAAGGCGACTTGCTGCAACTGACCAACAGCGTTGTTGTCCAATTGGTTTTTAAGTGCGCGATACCAGGGTTGAAATCGAAAGTTTTCATGCACAATGATCTGGGCACCATGGGCCTTTGCCAAGGCAACCATCTCTTCGGCCTCGGCCTTGTTTTGACAAAACGGTTTTTGACAGATCAGGGTTTTAACCCCCTTGTCCAAGGCAACCCGGATCATCAGGGCATGGGCGACAGGGGGGAGGATGATGTCGATAAGGTCGGGTTTGACCTCGTTGATCATCTGCGCCAAATCGTTATACGAGGGGAGGCCGGTGCGCTTGGCGGCTTCGATGTCACGGTCGCAGGCCCCAACCAGATTGACCCCGGCAATGCGTGCCCAACTGCCGTAATGGAACTGGCTGAAATAGCCGGCCCCGACGCAGGCAACCCTTAGTCTTTGATCACTCATGCCACCCCCAAAACCTCTGCAACGGCGCATGCGGCATCGGCGGTTCCGGCCGCGCCACCAAGGTCACGGGTCAAAACGTGCCCCTCGGCGACCACTTGGTCAACCGCTTGGCGAAGACGCGCGCCGTCGTTTTGCATCGCCTCAACATCGTGGCGAATGCCCAACCATTCCAGCATCATCGCTCCGGATAGGATCATGGCAAAGGGGTTGGCAACGCCCCGACCGGCAATATCGGGGGCCGAGCCGTGGCAGGGTTGGAACACCGCGTTTTCCAGACCAATATCGGCGGAGGGCGCAAGGCCCAGCCCGCCCATCAAACCCGCGCCCAGATCGGACAAAATATCGCCGAACATGTTTTCGGTGACCATCACGTCAAAATCCCAGGGTTTTTGCACCATCCATAGCGCGGTGGCATCAACATAGGCGTGATCCGAGATCAGATCGGGGTGTTTGGCGGCCTCGGCATCAAACATCTCGCGGAAAAACGCAAAGGCGCGAAAGACATTGGCCTTGTCGACACAGGTCACTTTGCCCGGTCCACGGCCGGTGGCCTTGCGGGTTTTGGCAAGGTCAAAGGCAAATTTGAACAGTTTTTCCGAAATGTCGCGGGTGATCAAAAGGGTTTCACGCGCCTCATTCTCGGTCACCTCACCCCGACCTTGGGTATAAAACAGCCCCTCGGTGCTTTCGCGGATCAAAACAAAGTCGATCTCCTTGCCGTCGGGCATGTTCAACGGGGTGCGTTGACCGGCGCGAACCGTCACCGGGCGCACACCCGCAAAGAGGGTCAGCGCTTTGCGCAGGTCAATTTGGGGCGAAATTTCTGTGCCATCTGCATACCGCACATCGGGCAATCCCATCGCCGAAAGCAGAATTGCGTCGGACCGCCGGGCGATCTCCATCGACGCCTCGGGAAGGGATTCGCCTGTCCTTGCGTAATGGGCCGCCCCGGCGGGGGCATCGGTAAACGTCAGGCTATAGCTGTTCGAATTTCGCGCCATCTGATCTAGAATTTTCACCGTCGGACCGGTGATTTCCGGGCCAATTCCGTCGCCTTCAAACACGGCTATCTCATAGGTCTTCGTCATATTCACCTGTCCTTGTCTCATGCCCCAAAGTGGCGCGCCCCGGCATTTAATGCGCCAGAAAGCTATTAGTGCATTTTTTAATGTATACATAATTGGCGCAGTAGCAAACGCAAAGGCGTTTAGGAGGTCAACTTGTGACGTTCAAACCAGCACAGCTTGCCGCAGTTGCCGCCACCTTCGACCTTTGAAATCTATGATGGCAGGACACATACCAGCCTTTGAAACAGGCCATTGGCCATGTGGTTCACAACCTTGCCGGTGATAGAGCCAAAGCGCCGCTTGCTGCGACGTTTGAAAAGGCGATTGCCTCGGACTTTGTGGCGGAAAACGCGTTGGCAATTGTGATGACGGAGCAAACAACACGGTGCCGAGGCGCAAAAGTTTTCAATACGCTCAAGGCCAGCTTTGTCTACATGTCAATAAATGGGGAGCGTTAATGTTGGGCGCAGCGTGTGATTGGTCGCGTCACTGTGGCTCTGGTGCCCAAATGAAGTGACGGTCTTGTGCGCCGTCTTACCCCTGATGAACTGGGATGTCCGCGACGTGCTGATCGAAACCTCTGACCATCAGGTCATGACAATTTGGGGTCTCATAAGGACCGCCCGCGATCACAGAGCGGACAGCGGATATATAGGAATCTGGATCAGTAACTTAGGCGGTATTGGTGCATCACCGGTGTCGCGGCTGGTGAGCGCGACCGCCCGAGAAACTCCTGCGTATCTGGGTCGATACCAATGTGTCTTTTGTCCCAACCTCTCGGGACATTGCAAAACTTTGCCCTGCCGGTTCGTGACTGCGGCGTTTGGAGCCCGCGTGCTTGCGAACGTTCCAATACCTGCCACTTGTCAACCTTGATGCCGGTCGCGTGTAACTGGTCCACCGTCAAATGCTACATCAAACCATCGCCTGATTTGGCGTCATCGGTACCAGCATCGGCAAAAACATATGCCCCAATAATATGATTTCGGCCAAGGCGCGTTTAAGGGGCTAAATAGCTCTGAAACCAACGCTATTTCTTGCTTCGGTGGCGCGCTGATCCTGCCATTGGTGCTTGGCATTCCCGGCTCTTTCCCGCCGCCGCGTTCATGGGGCATCTAAGACCAACAATGTCATTCTAGCGCGACAAGTGGCCTCAATATCATCCCGCAGGCAGTGCTGATTATAGGTATGGCAGGCTTAATCGTGTGGGGTTCGAGGTCTTCAGCACCAAGATGGACATCACAATCCTGCGCATTCCCCAATCCGTCTTGCTGCCAATTGGTCTGGTGTCGAAAACCATCGGAGCCCTTGGGATCAGGACCCAAGAGGAGCGAGCGGGATGAACGATCTCTATCTCATGTTCGGCATTAGATTTGTGTCCTATTTTTGGCATAGGACGGCATAACCGATCGCCGCTTTGGGGGCGTTATCCTCGGGGTCTCTTTGATGAAACCTGCTGCCGCTCCTTGTTCTGATCGGATGGAGATCTGGGCGTGTTTGTGTCGCTTCCCGGTGCCGCGATCCTTCTTGCCTTGAACGTGACGCTGATCTGCGCTCAAATCCCGGCCATCAAACGCCTCTTTTCCTGTCTCAAAAGAAAGCCCGCCCAATGTATGTTGTGACCGTGACGATCCAAGTGAAGCCCGGCCAAATGGCGGCGTTCCTTCCCAAGATGACCGAAAATGCCCGCTTGTCGCGCGAAACCGAAGCGGGATGTCAGCAATTCGACATTTGCCGCGATGGTGATACGGTGTTTTTGTACGAGGTCTATGACGACCGCGCCGCCTTTGATGCTCACCTCGCTACGACGCATTTCCAAACCTTTATGGGCCAAGTTGATGCGATGCTCGTTGACAAGGCGCTTGTCTGCTACCCCGAGGTGATCCGATGACCGCGCCGTCCGATTGCTGGGAGGTTTATGCGATCAAATACGCCGATCGCAATGCCCGCACCCGCGCCGACAGCTTCATCTTTGATGACAACCACGACGCCCCCCATGCCATGGACTATTTCATGTGGTTGCTACGGCGCGGGGATCGGGTGATCCTTGTTGATACCGGATATGACGACGACGAGGCCGCAAGTCGTGACCGCCCCATTCGTCTTAATCCGGCCGAGGCGCTGGCCCCGTTTGGCTTGAAACCGGATGACGTCACCGAAATCATCGTCACACATCTGCACTATGATCACGCGGGTGGATTGGCCTTGTTTCCCAATGCGCACCTGCACTTGCAAACGGCGGAAATGGCCTACGCCACGGGTCCTTGCATGTGCCACGACACCCTGCGCATGCCTTTCACAGCCGGCCATGTCTGCGAAGCGATCACGCGCCTTTATCGCGGTAAGCTCACCTTTCATGACGGAGAGTCCGAAATCGCCGAGGGGCTAAGCGTGCATTGCATTGGTGGCCATTCCCGTGGTCTCCAAGCAGTCCGCGTTCACACCCAGGCCGGTTGGATGGTGTTGGCGTCGGACGCGGCGCATTACTATGAGAACTTTCAGGCCCGTAAACCCTTCCCCATTGTGGTGGATTTGCAAAACATGCTCGACGGGTTCAACACGCTTTACAAGCTCGCCTCAAAACCCGACTTGATCATACCCGGCCATGATCCATTGGTGCGGACATACTTTCATCAAGACAAAGCTGACCACATCACCCGCTTGGACATTGGCCCAAAATCGCCAATAGCACTCTAAGTTTAGCTTCTTCTTTCCAAAAATATCCCGAGGGTGAAAGGGCCCTTGGCCCAGAGGGGGCTGGCCCCCTTAACCCGCCCGCTGCAAGCGCAATCTACAGTTTTTTACGCGCATTCAAGGCGGCGGTGATCGTGCCGTCGTCGAGATAGTCCAGCTCGCCACCAATTGGCACACCCTGCGCAAGCGATGACATCTCGACCCGGCCTTCCAACTGATCGGCGATGTAATGCACGGTGGTCTGCCCATCAATGGTGGCATTCAGCGCAAGAATAACCTCGTCGACTTGCTCGGCCTGAACGCGGGTGATCAATTGCGGAATGCGCAATTCGTCTGGGCCAACACCATCCAAAGCCGACAATGTGCCGCCCAAAACGTGATAGCGCCCTTTGAACACCCCGGCGCGCTCCATCGCCCATAGGTCCGCCACATCTTCGACAACGCATAAAATTCCGTTGGCGCGGCGCGTGTCTTCGCAAATCTCACAAATGTCCGAGGTGCCGACATTGCCGCAATTCAGGCATTCGCGGGCCGTGGCCGCCACCTCTTGCAATGTGTCCGCCAAAGGCGAGAGCAAGATACCACGCTTGCGGATCAGATGGAGCACAGCCCGGCGCGCGGATCGCGGGCCAAGCCCGGGGAGGCGTGCCATAAGGGCGATCAGCTCTTCGATTTTATCGGTGGATTGGGTCATTCAACACCTTCGCCGGGCAAGGGGACACGCTCCACTCTGTACCCCTGCGCGCGGAGCAGGTCCACAACCCCTTCAGCACCGGGTAGGTGATAGGCCCCAACCCCAATGAAAGCGCCGCCTTGCTCTAGCGCGTCGGTGGCAGCCTCAACAAACCCATAGTTGCGTTCAATCAAAAGATAATCGTTGAGCTGCGCATATAGCGCCGATCCTTCATTGCCCAAAGTCTGTTCAACAAAGGCCGCATCCGCGACCATCGACACCGCGATCCGGCCCTGACGATAGAGCGCCATATGCGATGCCATTGGTTTCCAGTCAGCGACCGGGGCCAAATACGCTCCGTAAACCGCAATCATCGCGCGGGCCAAACCTTGATGGTCAGAATGGTTTAGGTGTCGGTGCAACCTGTCTGACGGCTCCAAGCCCAAAATGGGCACACCTGCAATCCGGGCGCGGGTTTGGATGTAACTGTCCTGATCGGGAATGATCCCGCCGTCGAAATCATCACAAGGTGACCAGAGCAACAGCTCGGCCAAAGCCCCCAAGGTCAGGTAATCCGCAGAGGATGCACCCCAACCGATTGCATCCATTCGGTCACGAACCCAAAGCTCGATCTGATCAGGCAATCCCAAATCGGCAAACTGAAACGAGGTTCCGGCGGGGCGGTAACGACCTGCTTGTTGCGCGGTTTTATGAATGTCAGCTCTCGTGCGGAATGTTGGGTCGATTTCCAGTGCCACGAGACGTGCCGTTTCGATCTGATTCAGCACTTGATCGGGCAGGTCGAGAATATAGCGATTGGAACTATGGTAGGTGCCCCAAAGGTGGGACACAGCCCCGTTTGGGGCGGATATTTGCCAATAACGCCCGATGCCATTGGGGATGTCGTTGGCTTGGTGTTCCAACGTTTCCAGAGGCAGCGGTGACAGAGCCTCTGGAAAAACAGCTAGCTCTTGGATGTCACAAACATCCCGCGTGGCCCAGTCCTGGGCACCCGCAGGCAGCGCCAAAGACGCCGCCACAAAGGCGGGGGCCAGTTGTCGAAACAAGCCCCAACACGTCATCAGAAAGGCAGCTTCATATCTGCCGGAAGGCCAAGCTCTTCGGTGATCTTTTGCATTTCGGCCTGTTCGCGCTCCTTGGCTTTGGCCTGTGCATCCTTGATCGCCGCAAGGATAAGGTCTTCTGCGACTTCTTTTTCCGACGGCACAAAGATCGACGGATCGATGTCCAGACCGGTCAGCTCACCCTTGGCTGTGGCGCGTGCCTTGACCAAGCCAGCCCCGGATTCACCAACAACGATCGTGTTGGTCAGGTCTTCTTGCATCTGCACGACCTTGGCCTGCATGTCCTGCGCGGATTTCATCATCTTGGCCATATCGCCAAGCTGGCCCAGTCCTTTGAGCATCGTAAATCTCCTGTCTGTTGGCACCGGATCGGGGCCTTTGAATGTCGGCGCGTTTATCGCAACGCCTGACTTGGGACACAAGTAGGCAGGGCTGCGCCAAATTTCATCCATGAAATTTGCAAATTCCGTGCACGGAATTTGGTTCCGCCCGCCTCCTAGTCTTCTTCAAACGGATCCCATTCGTCTTCGACTTCCGGTAGCGCCTCTTCCTGCGCTTCGGCGGCGATGTCTTCGGCGGTGCGAACATCCAGTATTTCGGCCTTGGGAAACGCTTCTAGCACCGCCTGAACCAATGGATGTTGTTCGGCTTCGGCGTGCAACGCCAATCTCGCCGCATCGCGCCGCTCAACAATCGTCGGTGCGTTGCAATCATTTACAAGCGTCACAACCCAGCGGTTGCCCGTCCAGCGCTGCAAAGAACTCCCCAAGCGGGCCGCCAAATCTGGGGCGGCGGTTTCGGTTGGGGCGAATTCGATGCGACCGGGTTGATAAGCGGCGAGGCGCAGGTTGCCTTCGATCTCGACCAAAAGCTTCACGTCGCGGTTGACGCGGACCAGCTCAAGAACATGCTCAAAGCTGGGATATTTCGCCAAAGCCTGATCGGTGGCGAGCGCCGTTGCCGCGCCGCTGCCATGGGCGACCGGGCCGCTTGGCCCCGGATGGGTTGGCATCACGCCACCTTGCGCGTGAACATGACCGCCGCCTTGGTTCATCATTCTTCCGCCGCCCTGTGGGCCGGGACCAGACGGCTGCGGCGTGTCTTGTAACTTGCGGATCAGCTCTTCGGGGGAGGGCAAGTCAGCAACATGGGTCAATCGAATGATCGCCATTTCCGCCGCCATCACCGACGATGGGGCGTTAGACACTTCTTCGATCGCTTTCAGCAGCATTTGCCATGATCGGCTTAGCGTGCGCATGCCCAGCCCGTCGGCAAAGGCCAAGCCGCGGGCGCGTTCATCTGGGGCGATGGTCGGGTCATCCGAGGCATCTGGGGTGATTTTCACCACCGAAATCCAATGGGTCAGTTCGGCCAGATCTCGTAAAACCGCCAAGGGGTCGGCCCCGTCGGCGTATTGGCTGGCCATCTCTTCCAAGGCTCCGGCAGCGTCGCCGCGCATGATGCGTTCAAACAGGTCCATCACCCGGCCGCGATCGGCAAGGCCCAACATGGCGCGCACCTGATCGGCGGTGGTTTCACCGGCCCCATGCGAAATCGCCTGATCAAGGAGCGAGGTCGCATCGCGTGCCGAGCCTTCGGCGGCGCGGGTGATCAAGGCCAGCGCCTCATCGGTGATCTCGGCTCCTTCGCCCGTCGCAATCTTGCGGAGCAGGGCGATCTGATCCTCGGGCTCAATCCGGCGCAGGTCAAAGCGCTGACACCGCGATAGAACCGTCACCGGAACCTTGCGAATTTCGGTGGTCGCAAAGATGAATTTCACATGGGCTGGCGGTTCTTCGAGCGTTTTGAGCAAGGCGTTAAACGCACTGGTCGAAAGCATGTGAACTTCGTCGATGATGTAAATTTTATAGCGCGCCGAGGCGGCCCGATAATGCACGGAATCAATGATTTCGCGGATGTCGTTTACACCGGTGCGCGATGCGGCGTCCATTTCCATCACGTCAACATGACGGCCTTCCATGATTGCGACGCAATGTTCGCATGTCCCACAAGGGTCGGTTGTTGGCCCGCCCTCGCCATCCACTCCGATACAATTCATGCCCTTGGCAATGATCCGCGCCGTAGTGGTTTTGCCGGTGCCTCGAATGCCTGTCATAACAAAGGCTTGGGCGATGCGATCCGCCTTAAATGCATTGCGCAGCGTGCGCACCATCGCCTCTTGTCCGACAAGATCGGCAAAGGTCTCGGGGCGGTATTTGCGGGCAAGAACCTGATATTCGGGCGTGTCGGTCATGTCGGTCCAGTCTCAAAGAGTCAGCGCACAAGCTACGCGTTGCGAGCGGGGGCGTCCACCGCTTGATTTTCCAATTCAGAGCGGGCAGTTTGGGACAAGGTCCATCGGCAGGGGGCCACCAGATCCGCGGAAAGCATGCGCACCTGCTTTGGCCCAGTGTCCGACCAAATACCGGACCCTTGGCCAATCGAATTTTCACTGAAAATTCGGTTTCTCTGCCCGATTAGCGGATCAGCGGGCACGAAGGGAGGAACTCGAACATGACCATCCCCAAACCTGAGCTGCGCCTTGATGATTTGCGCTTTGCCGCCAAACGGTTGCAACACGACTATGCGGCCTCGGTGCCCCACGCGGTTGAACGGGTGAAACAACACCGGCCGCGCGCCGATCTCAGCAGGCTGAAACGCGCCGACTTCCTACATATTATCGCGCAGGAAAACAGTTTTGCAAGTTGGCCACAGCTTAAACACGCAGCGCAAACCATTGGTCTTGATCGCGCCACCAAGGTGCAACGTCTCAAGCTGGCGCTCTACCATGGTCAAAACGCGCTGGTCTCGGCCTTGTTGCGGGACACGCCGGATTTGGCAGACGGTCATTTTGGCCTGCAAGTGGCGTTATATGATGTCGACGCCGTACGACGCGCCCTTGCCGACGATCCAAAACGCGCCACAACCCCAATGGGGCCGCGCCGTCCGATCTTGCATTTGGCATTTTCCAAATGGTTTCAAGCCTGGCCTGATCTAAAACCTGCCATGCTCGACATCGCCGAAATGCTTGTGGCCCATGGTGCCGATGTGAATGATAGTTTCCCCCATCAACCCGGCTCGGATCATCGTCTTTCGGCGCTTTATGGCGCGATTGGCCATGCCAATAATATGGCGCTGGGTCAGTGGTTTTTGGATCATGGGGCCGATCCCAACGATGGCGAAAGCCTGTATCATGCAACGGAGCTTGGTCATCACGACGGTCTGCGCATGTTGCTCACGGCGGGGGCGGTGCCCAAAGGCACCAATGCGCTTTTGCGGGCCATGGATTTTCACGATCACAAAGCGGTTGAAATGCTTTTGGAGCATGGCGCGCAAGCGGATGATTTCAACGCCGATGAGGTTGGGGGCGAAACACCTTGGGTTGTCCCGGCGCTGCATCAGGCGGCGCGGCGTGGGTCGGATGAACGGATGGTCGACATGTTGCTACAAGCCGGTGCCGATCCGGCGCGGATTTACAAAGGCGCGAGCGCCTATGGCTATGCCAAGGTTCACGGCAACCAAGCGGTCATAAAAGCGATTGAGGCGCGGGGGGGCGAAACGCCGCTGTCGCGCGAAGAAACCCTCATGGCGCGCGCCGCCACTGGTCAAGACAGTCCGGGGGAGTTCATCAATCCGGCTTTGCTCCCCGAGGCCTATGCAGACCTTGTGCGCGAAATCTTGCACCTGCCCGGACGTTTGGATCAGGTCCAACGCCTGATCGCGCTGGGCCTGCCCTGGGACAAACCGGATGCCGAAGGTCTTACCCCGGTGCAAATCGCCGGGTGGGAAGGGTTGCCCGAGGTTATGGGGTATTTCTTGCGGATGAAACCGGACCTCAGCCATGTCAACGGCTACGGGGGCACTTTGCTGTCGACGATTTTGCACGGCTCTGAAAACAATCCAGATCGGGAGGGCCGGGATTATCTCACCTGTCTGGAATTGGCAGTGCGCGAAGGGGTGGCCCTGTCACGATCCGCAATTTCCCAGACGGGCCGCGAAGACCTTCGCGCCTTTCTCGAAGATTGGGCTGAGGCACATCCGGGGCAGCTTGTCTGATCAAAACGCGGTTCACCCGCCCGTCAAAAGCCCCGCGTTAACGAATCGCTAGGCCAAACGTTTGTGATGTGTATCATCGCTTCGGTGTTTGCCTGGGGGAGATGAGTATGAGACTGCGCGGGGTTCGTGGCAGCCGGAACATAGAAGACCGTCGTCGACAACCGGGCGGCGGCGGAAAAGGCGGGGCCAAGATCGGCGGCGTCGGATTGTTGATTATTCTGGCCGTTGGCTATTTCGCCGGGGTTGATGTGTCGGGTTTGCTGCAACAGCTTGACGCGCCCGCGCAATCCACGCCTCGGCAGGTCTCGGCGCAAGACGAACACGCGGCCCAATTCACCTCTCAGGTGCTTGCCACAACCGAAACCGTCTGGTCTCAGGTTTTTCCCGATCAACTTGGTCGCGAATACCAAGCCCCGGTGCTTGTCTTGTTTGCCGGGCAAACCTCGTCGCCCTGTGGTGGGGCTTCGGGTGCGACGGGGCCGTTTTACTGTCCGGCGGATGAAAAGGCTTACCTCGATACTGAATTCTTTGACACGCTGGCGCGCAACCTTGGGGCCAAGGGCGATTTTGCCGCCGCCTATGTGATTGCCCATGAGGTCGCACACCATGTGCAGAACGAGTTGGGCATTTTGGGTGAGGTCAACAAACGCCGCAAGACAGCGTCGGAGGCGCAGGCCAATGCCCTGACCGTTCGGTTAGAGCTACAGGCCGATTGCCTTTCGGGGGTTTGGGCGCGCTATGTGGATGGCATGCTTGAGCCCGGGGATTTGAACGAAGCCTTGAATGCAGCGCGCAAAATTGGCGACGATCATTTGCAGCGCCGCGCTGGGCGTGTGCCCCAGCCGCACACCTTTACACATGGGACATCTGAACAAAGGGCGCGCTGGTTTGCGCGGGGATATGATGGGGGGCAGGTACGTGACTGTGACACCTTCGGCACCGACCAGCTCTGACGCTGCGCCAAAAACCGATCCGATTGTGATACAGGCGCTGCCTGTTGGCGGTGGCATCTTGGCCTTGTCCAGCTTGCCGGGGGCAGGTGGGGATTACGCGGGTGATCTCGAACATCTCTCAAGCTGGATGCCCGCCATGGTCATCACACTGGCCACGCCCGAGGAAATCACGGCGGCCAATGCCGATGGTTTGGGCGCGGATGTCCAAGATCACGGCACACGTTGGGTCCATTTTCAAATCGCACCGGGCGACGTGCCTGAGGTTGCGGAGGGCGAGACCTGGGATCAGATAAGCGAACGGGCGCGTCGGGCTTTGCGCGGTGGCGGCCGCGTGGTGGTCTTGTGCGGCGATGGCGGGGCGCGTTCGGCGATGGTTGCGCTGCGCTTGATGATCGAAACCGGGGCTGCTCCGGGGGACACCAAGGATCGTCTCGCCACCGCCCAAGAGGCCGGGATCGGCAATGCCAATCAGATCAATTGGGCCAGAGGTGCAGAGCAAAACATGCCGCTCTTTATGCGACACTCAGACTAGAACTCACCCAAAGCCGGCCGCATCTTGGGCCAGCCCCGTCGCTCATATTGGTCTTTTGGAAAAATAGGTGAGAGATTGCATCGACCCAAACGGGACTCGTTGTGGCTGCTTCCTTCCGGATCTGACCAGGTTGGCGAGGCGTTCGCCCGCGCAACCTCTCAAGGCTCCATTTAATGTGGCCAAACGGGATTCGCAATGCTCTGTTTCAAATTCATGACATCCGTGGCGGGAACTGTTTTGGCTGGTCCCCTGCGGGATCACCCGCTACACGGGCCACATGACCACAGATTTCGAAATTTTTCTGGCGGCTCCCCCGGGGCTAGAAGCTGTTCTGGCTGATGAGGCACGCGAAGCGGGTTTTGCCAATCCGCAACCGGTGGCCGGAGGCGTGACCACAACGGGCGGTTGGCCAGAGGTCTGGCGCGCCAATCTGTGTTTGCGCGGGGCGGGGCGTGTTTTGGCGCGTGTCGGTTCGTTCCGGGCCTTCCATCTGGCACAGCTCGACAAACGTTCGCGCAAATTCGATTGGGCAGCTGTTTTACGGCCTGACGTCCCGGTTCGGGTTGATGTGACGTGCCGAGAGTCGAAAATCTATCATGATCGTGCCGCCCGTCAGCGTGTCGAAACCGCGATTAAGGAAACCCTTGGCGCAGAAATATCGGCCGATGCCGCGATGCGCGTGATGGTGCGGATCGAAGACGATCTGGTCACCATCAGTGTGGACACCTCGGGCGAACCGTTACACCGTCGCGGCCACAAAGAAGCCGTCGGCAAAGCCCCGATGCGCGAAACCCTTGCGGCGCTATTTTTACGCCAATGTGGGTATGCCGGGACCGAGCCGGTGGTCGATCCAATGTGTGGGTCGGGCACGTTTGTTCTTGAGGCGGCGGAAATTGCCGCAGGCCTCATGCCCGGTCGCTCACGTACCTTTGCCTTTGAGGATTTGGCGAGTTTTGATGCCGGTCTTTGGGCCGATATGAGGTCTGCAACTCCGGCGCGAGTTGACGTAACGTCCGGTTTTTATGGCTCGGATCGTGACGACGGGTCGATTAGATCGAGTATTGCCAATGCAAAACGGGCTGGAGTTGATGAGTTGTGCCATTTCCAGCGCGCCGCTGTTTCCGATTTGAAACGGCCCGATGGGCCGCCGGGTTTGGTGATCGTCAATCCGCCATATGGGGCCCGTATCGGAAATCGTAAGCTGCTGTTTTCATTGTACGGCAGCCTTGGAAAAACCCTAAAAGAGCGTTTTGCAGGTTGGCGCGTGGGAATGGTAACCAGCGACGCAGGTTTGGCGAAATCCGCCGGTTTGCCGTTCAAATCCGGCCCGCCAATTGCCTTTGGTGGACTGAAGGTCAAACTGTATCAGACTGAGGCACTTTAGCGTCTAGATTAACGGAAAATTAAACTTTAAGATGTGGGCTATGGTCGGACCCTATTCTTTAGTATGGGTTGCCACCGGCTTTTTTTACAAATTCATATTTTCGGTTGTCCTATGTGCTATGATTTCCATTTTCCACGTCAATTCCAAGCAAACCTTATTGCAGACAAGTTTCAGGACTTAGGGAATAGCTCTGATGCTGCTGCACAATTTGTGACCGCGCCCCGCAATACTGGAAAATCAACTTTTCTGAAGCGTGATCTTGTGCCCCTTCTAAATCGTCGCGGATTTCATACGATCTACTGTGACCTTTGGAATGCTCTGTCGTGTGATCCGGGTAAAAACATCGTTGATGTTCTTATTTCTGAGTTGGTCAACGTCGCTGACAAACGGGGTATTAGCCTAAACACCCTTCCGATTTCAAAAGTGGGCGTTGGCACCTATACCTGCCTCCTTCCTGAAAATGGGGCCCGACGCAAAGGCACGTTGAGCACGGTTGTCGGTGAAATCATCGCGCGTTCGGGGCGTCCTCTTGTTATGATCATTGATGAAGCTCAGGAGGCTTGGGAAAGCCCGACAGGTCAAGCAGCACTGTCTGCGCTGCAACAGGCGAGTCGCGACACGGGGTCATCCGGGGGGGCTGCGCAATTTCACCTACTTTTTGCTGGATCACATCGCGACAAATTAGGGGCTTTGGTTCTCAAACGGACCGCACCGTTTTATGGGACTCAGGTCCAAGAATTCCCGCGACTGGGGCGCGACTATATTGAAAGTTTGGTGTCTGCTATTAATCCACGTTTGGCACCGGGCAATCAGCTGGATGTTGATGATGTCGAGGCAGCCTTCGAACTTTTGGGGTATCAACCGCGCACGCTAACCCATGTTGTAATGGAACATGCCCTGAGCATGTCCGGCAGTAAGGGATTAAAGCAAACCGTGCAATCCTCGCCGGACTCTTTGCGCGCCCGAATTTGGCGCCAACACGAAGATGATTTTGGGACCTTAAACGCAATGCAACGTTCGGTTTTGCGGGTGCTCATCGAAGATGGAGCGTCATTTTCACCCTTTGCTGCCCGCACCCTAGAGCGGATCGGAACACAGATCGACGACGCTCCGACGGCCCCAAAGGTGCAAAAAGCCTTAGATGCGTTGCGTGAAAAGGGGCTCGTTTGGCGGCCAGGACGCGGAAGCTATGCCCTTGAGGATCAACATATGCGGGATTGGCTTATAAACGCTTTGGCGGCTTAGGGGCGACTAAAAGAGCCGCGCCATCTTTGCACCTTGCAGCAAGTCAGAGGCAACGTGATGGGCGTATGTACCGCTGGTTTTGCCAATATCGGGCACCAGCACCACGGTCATGCCCGCGCCAAAAGCCGATTGCGCTCCGGTTTCGCTATCCTCAAAAGCAAGGCAATTTTGCGCAGAGACCCCCAACCGTTCCGCAGCCAGCAAATATGGAGCGGGGGCGGGTTTGGGGGCTGCAACGCAATCGACCGATACCACGATCTCGAACCGATCTGAGAGGCCTGCCGCTGCAAGTTTCCGGGTTGCTGAATGGGAAAAAGACGAGGTTGCGATGGCTTTGGGAAGGGCAAGCGCATCAATTTTGTCCAAGAGATCCAACGCGCCGGTTTTAAGGGGGATGCCCCGATCCGCCATATCACGCGCTTCTTTGGCCCAAATTTTGTCAAGCGCAGCGGTATCTATATCAGGCCAACGTTTGACAATCCGGGCCATGCCGGTGTGGAAATCGACACCAACCATTTGATACAAGAAACCCTCGGGCACAGAAATCCCAAGCTGATCAAAAGCGCGTTGCCCGGCGGCAATGGCTTGAGCCTCGGTATCAAGCAATGTGCCATCGAGGTCGAAAATGACGGCTTGGTAGGTCACTGTTTGACCAATCCATCGGGGCAATAGAACTTGGAAAACGCGCCATAGCATTTGGCTTCCATACCGAACCCGTCAAGGTCAATCTTTGCATAGAGAATGCGGTCTTCGTAGTTGAGGTCGAGCCCGGACATGAGCAAGTCGACGCAGGATTGTGGAGACAGCCGGCAGGCCAGCAAAGCGGCGGCACCTATGCCTTGGGCCTCGTGCAATTGTTGTTGCTCTAGTGTGGCGCGGGTGAGATGCGCAATCTCTTGATAGGCGTCGTCACGGGTTGGTTTGCTAAGAAAAGCGCCAATTGCGGCCATGACAATCATGCCAGCGAGAAACTTGTACATGAGGGATCCTGTTTTAAAACTGGCCTTACTCATAGGCGGACCTTTGCGGATTGTCACGGGATGCGGCGCTGCGCCGCTTGTGCCCCTTGGGCACGTCGCCCCGCCCGCCGTCCCGCCGAGCTACCTACAACGACAAACAGGCGCGAAAGTCGTCGCGCCTGTTTCTTTTTTTCAGCCTAGTTTACAGCTTGATCCGGAAGGCGGCAAAACCATCGGCCCCATCACCGGCATCTTCGATCGACACCCCTTTGACGTCATCAATATAATCCCGCGCCTTAGGGCCGGTTTCGAATAGAACCGTCGTGTCGCCCAGCGGCGCAAACGACCAATTGGCGTCGGCCTTGGGATCGATTGTGCCCTGTTCGACGATATAGCGCACGATCACATCGCGGTTGGTGTCGGGGGCTTCGAACACGATGGTATCCATGGTGCCGGGGAACTTTCCGCCACCCGAGGCGCGGTAGTTGTTGGTGGCAATGATGAATTCCATGTCATCACTCACCGGCGCACCATTGAATTGCAGATCGACAATGCGCGAGGCGTTTTCATCCATCATCTCGCCTTTGGGGCCAAAGCGCGACGGTTGGCTGAGGTCGATCTGATAGGTCACCCCATCAATCACGTCGAAGTTGTAAGAGGGGAAGGACGGGTTCAGCAACAGCGCGTCCTTGGATCCGGCGTCGATCTGGTTGAACATCCCGGCCGAGCGTTCCAGCCAGCCTTTGACTTGCGCCCCGGTGACCCGCACCGCGCGCACGGTGTTGGGGTAAAGATAGAGGTCGGAGACATTCTTGATCGCCACATCGCCAACCGCAACGTCGGTGTAATACTCAGGACCACCACGACCACCGGCCTTGAAAGGTGCCGCCGCAGACAGAACTGGCAGGCCTTCGTGTTCGGTGCCCTTGAGCATCTGTTCGACATACCATTTTTGCGCGATTGAAACGATTTGAACCGATGGATCATCCGCAACCAGTGCGAAATAGCTGTGCAGCGGGGCCGAGGTTTTGCCGACCGCACGGCGCACATAAGCGAGGGTTTCTTCGTGATCTTTCGCTGTGGCCGCCAAGACCGCCTGATCATCCTCAACCAAAGCCGTGATAGAGCGGTCTTCGTTGCGTTTGGAAATCGGACGCGATTCCGACGTGGTGGTGACCACGCGCCATTCATTGCCCTCGCGTTCCAGCAACAGGTCAATCACCCCCAGATGCGAGCCCCAGAAGCCGCCCATCACAGCGGGTTTGCCGTGAATGGTGCCTTTTTCGGCGTCAACGGCGGCGTAATCCGCATATGTCGCCGACGGGAAGACCAAGTGCGAATGCCCGGTAACCAACGCGTCGATTCCATCAACAGCTGCCAAAGGCACCGAGGCATTTTCCATGCCGTCGTTATGATCGGCAGACCCAATGCCCGAATGCGACAGGGCGATGATGATATCGGCCCCTTGTTCTTTCATTTCAGGGATATAGGCCTTGGCGGTTTCGACGATGTCGCGCGCCTCGACGTTGCCTTCCATATGACGGCGATCCCAGTTCATCACTTGCGGAGGCGTAAAGCCGATCACGCCAACTTTGATCGGATGGCTGTCACCGTTGCCGTCTGTCACGGTCCGTTCCAAGATCGAATAGGGCTTGAACAACGTGGTGTCATCGCGCGCCGTTGCGCCTTTTTCTTTGGCGATATTTGCCAGAACAATCGGGAATTCGGCCCCGGCGGTGGACTTCATCAAGAAATCGAGACCGTAGTTGAATTCGTGGTTGCCGATTGTCGCCGCATCATAGCCGAGCGTATTGAAGGCCGTGATGATGGGGTGCATGTCCCCTTCTTTCATGCCGCGCTCATAGGCGATGTAATCACCCATTGGGTTGCCCTGAAGGAAATCCCCGTTGTCGACCAGCAACGAGTTGGTGGCCTCGGCGCGTATGTCATTGATGATCGATGCAGCGCGCGACAGGCCAACCGTGTCGCGGGGCTTGTCCGCGTAGTAATCATAGGGGTGCACATGAACGTGGATGTCGGTTGTTTCCAAAATACGTAAATGCGCCTGATTTGTTGCGGCGGCTACCGAATAGGGGTGCAATGCGATCACTGCGGCCCCGGCCGAGGTGCTTGCCAGGAACTGACGGCGGGATAGAGAAGTCAATGGTTTGGACATGAGTCACCCTATTGGTTGTTATGATTGGTCCTGCGTGCTGCATGGCAGCGAATCTCAACAGTACTGTGACAGGCTATCACATCCCCGCGCATTTCAATCATGGATTGATTACATCTTGCTATGACGTCGCGCTATGGCGATTGCATCCGCTGGCGCGGCGCGGCAAGGTCGCGGCAATTGAGGAAGGGCGCGACATGAAACATGCCGAAGAGGTCACATTTGGTGGCTCGGGGTTGGACCGAGCGGCGGAAGTGCGGGGCGATATTCCGGCCTTGGCCGGATTGATGCAGGACGCGCGGGCGCGCTGTATTTTGATCTGGCGTGGCAAGCCACTGGTGTCGGGTACCGAGGGGCTTGATCTGGTGCGGGTGCCGATGGACCACCCCATTCTGGCCGAGACCCAAGATGGGCCGATCTTTATGGGCCGCGAAGATGGGGCTGGGATTTTTGCCCATGACATTTCGGGATGGGAACCGCCCGAATTGGACGCCGAAGCGATGGCGCAGTTTTTGGACCCATCGGAACAACAACATCCCGCTTTTGGTGGCGATGAACGTTTTGCCGAATTGCGCGCGATCATGGTGCGCCTGTCTGCGCGTGACGCCGAATTGGCGGCAACCATGCGGTCTATTTTTGCATGGCATGCAAGCCATGGATTTTGCAGCAAATGCGGCGCAAAATCCGAGCTGTTTCAAGCCGGGTGGCAACGGGTTTGCCCCGATTGCGGCACACCGCATTTCCCACGCACCGATCCGGTGGTGATCATGTTGATCACGCGCGGAAACAAAACGCTTTTGGGGCGCTCTCCGGGGTGGCCTGATGGGATGTATTCCTGTCTTGCGGGTTTTTTGGAGCCGGGCGAAACCATCGAAGCGGCGGTGCGCCGTGAGGTGTTCGAAGAGGCCGGGATCACCGTTGGTCCGGTGCGCTACCTCGCCAGTCAACCTTGGGCCTTTCCATCGTCTTTGATGATCGGGTGCCATGGCGAAGCGACGAGCGATGAGATCACCTTGGACCCAAATGAGCTTGAGGATGCCCGATGGGTGACCCGCGAAGACATGATCGAGGCTTATGCCGGCTTGCGCAGTGATATTTTACCGGGCCGAAAAGGCGCAATTGCGCATTTTCTGATGCGAAATTGGCTGGCTGACCGATTGGATTAACCATTTTTTTGCGCTATGCAGTGGTCAATAAGCTGGACAAGCAATCGATAAGGGCAGGTGGGACTGATGGAACTGACGGCACGCGAAGATATCGAAGCACCCCTTGATCGGGTTTTTGCGGAAATCACCGATTTCGAGGGGATTGAACGGCAAGTTCTGCGCCGTGGCATTGAGGTGCAGCGCACCAATGATCCGGGTGAAGTGGCCGAAGGGCTCAGCTGGGAAGCCGGTTTCAAGTTCCGCGGTAAGACACGCACCGCCGTGATTGAACTGGCGCAATATAGCGCGCCGGAACAGATGGTGTTTGACAGTGTGTCAGGCGGGCTTGAGGCGCGGACAATCGTAGATTTGGTAGCGCTGTCGCGGTCGCGTACCCGGATCGGTGTGACAACTGAATTTGTCCCTAAAACGTTGTCGGCGCGCTTGTTGGTTCAATCGCTGAAACTGGCCAAAGGTGGGCTGGACAAGCGATTCAAAACCCGGATGGCGCATTTGGCCAAAGATTTGGAAAACCGTCTCAAAGGGTAACGCCAAAAAGTTTTGCAAAACTTTTGCAAATTCCATGCATGGAATTTGGGTGTGGGGCCCGCGATGTCATGGGCCCCAAATCCGTTTCAATAGTGGCAAACGGCGTTAGCGGTTTGCAACACCACGCCGGGGTGATCGGGCAGGCGCAAAAACGTCACCCGCCGGTTTTCAGCCGCTTTGGGGTTGTACTCGTCCTTAAGCACATGCTCTCCAAACCCCACCGGGTATAGCGGCAATTGCACGTAGCTTAGCTCGAGCGCTTCGGTCACGGAGGCGGCGCGGCGCAGGGACAAATCACAGTTATACCCCGCCGATCCCACCGCATCCGTATGACCAATCACAGCATAAGGCGTGCCCGCAAGGGCCGGGTCCTGTAACGCCTGAACCAGTTGCGTCAGCTTGCCAAGTTGGTCGGCGCGGATGTGGTCGCTGTTATAATCAAACTCAATCGAAATCGCGACCGACGGTAGCGCCACTTTACCATCCGGATAGGCCGGATCGGGGCTATGGGTTTTTGGCGCGGTATGGTCCGCCGCTTTGTATGGGTCTTTCACGGGTGGCGCATCATAGACCGGTGGTTTGGCCGGCGGCTCGGTACTAATCGCCACCTTGTGATCGTTCAAATCCAGAACAAGCGTTTCATATTGCGGGGCCACGGCGCTTTCGAATTGAACACCGTCTTCGCTTCGCCCGACGTTCGAACAATTGGCGGCCGAGGCGTCAAACATACAGCGCGCCAAGGGGTTGGTTGGTTTGGGCTTCATCATCGGAACGGCGTTGTCCGCACCGGGTATGAATATCTCTCCGCTTTGGGCCTGTGCCGGTGTTGGGGCCACCAAAGGCAGCCCCAGACTAAAACCAAGACACAGGGCGGAGGTTGTGAGGAATTTCAACATCTCCGAACTCCTTGTTAATGGGCGGTCACAACAACCGAGATCTGTGATTTCACGATCTTGGGGTTGTGGTCGCTAACGCCGCGGTAATCGACACCGGCAACATTGTGTTTGTCCTTGCCGCCATCGTCACCAAGATCAAGCGCCAGAACTTCGTTCACAACTGTCTCGTATTGGTCTTTGTTCAGCGGCTTGTGATCGGCGGCACAGGACACTTTGGAGGTGTCGCGGGTGTGCAGATCAATCGCGTCATGCCCGCCGTTACAGATCGCCAGAATGGTTTCCAGCCCCTGATGCGTGGTTTTCAGCGTGCCACGCGGTGGGAAGACATATTGCGAGCCACCCTTGATCACGATGTCATCCAACCCAGGGAAGGGGTACAAGACACAACTCTGGTGACGATCATCAATCGAGATGAGGGTCAGGCGGCAATCGTGACGCGGTTCGATGAACACTTTTAGACCCTCACCCACGGTATAGGTCGGCTTGTCGGTATAAACCGTCAGATGTGACTGGCTTGGCACCGAATGGGCCACCGGATCATGCGGTTTGTGATCCGGTTTGGACACATCTGCATAGGTGGTGATGGGCGTGTCTTTCTTGGCCGGTGGGGCCGCATAGACCGAGCCATGATCCGCCGCTGGTGGTGCGTATGGTGTGTCTTTGACCACGGCGGCGACCGAGGCCGTCAGGTTGGCCGGAGCCTTGTGATCATTGAGAACCGGGCGATAGTCGGTCAATTTCTCTAACAACGCCGGATAGGCCGCTGTCCATTCATCCCGTGCAATTGGCGATTGCTCAAGCCGGGTCATCAGGCTTGCGAACTGATGGCCGACAAAAGGCATCCGCTTGCGCAGCATTTCTTCGGTCATGCCAAGCTCATTTGCGGCCTGTTGCAAATCAACAAAATGGTCGACGTGATAGACAAACAACCCGCGGATCGGTTCCAACCCGCCAGCGGTTGTTTCAGCGTCAATTCCGGCCGAGCGCAGGGTGGCGAAAAACGCCTGCTCATCCTTTTTGAACCAATCTTGAACAACGTCCTGACCGGGGTAGATCGCGTCGATGGTCTGGCGCGCCTCGGAGGACAAGGCGAGGTTGTTGAGGGCGACATCGCGCACCGCATCGTCGTTATAACGAATACCCTTGGAGTGGCAGGACATGCAGCTGATACCATTGACCACTTCGCCGGTGCCGTCGGAATAATCGTCGTCGCGCACAATGCTGGTCGGGCCGACATCCAAACGCGTGCCTTCGGCGGTGTTTAGGTAATAGGCGTGAAACCCGTTGGGTAAGGTAAAGATCGACTCGCCACCATCATGGTTAAAGGCAAGCTCTTCGCCATAAACTTCCTTGGGGCCAAGCGGATACTCAAAGAAGCTTTGCCGTCCCTTGGACCCGGCAAAGTCATAGGACGTCCAAAAGAATCCGGTGCCAAGGGCATGGCGTTCAATCAAACGGTTGTTGGTGCTGACGCCTGAATTCTGGAAACCGGCGCGCACCACCTGTTCATTGGTAATGTTCTTGGCCATGTTCAGGCCCAGCAAGCTTTCCAAACCCTGAACTGTATCGGGGAGGCCCAGCAGGTCATAATAAAGCGGCGAGACCGGCGCGGTAGAGGCAAACCAATCGGCGCGAATGATTGGCACATCGGTTTTGGCCATGTGCTTGAGCGGGTTCAGGTAGGGGTCGGTGTCGCTTGTGTAACCATAAGGATAGATGGTTTCGAGGCGGTGCCATTTGGCATGATCCCAGTCGATTTCCGGTAGGTAAATCCGCATTAAAACACCGTGCTCATCAACCTTTTCCCAAGTGTAGGGTTCTGGGTTCCAGCTTAGCGCATTGATCAATTTGATCGTCGCCTGACGGTAGGCTTCGTAGTTCTCTGGGCTGACATCCTTGTCGTTATACAAGGGACGGAGTGAGATATAGCGGATGCGGTCGCGGCGATTTGTTGGCTGCTTTTGCAAATCATTATGGGCCAAGCGGTGCAAATCTTCGAGCGACACAAACGCCTTTTCGGCGATATTATCATCAAGCTCGTCGATCCAGAGTTTCAACACCTCAAGCTCTTCGGCCTTGGGGGTGCAATCGGGGGACCAACAATTGTCTGGCATCGGGGGCGAACCACCGGCAATCACCTGATAGAGCTTGGATTTCGTATGATCGCCAAGCGACACAAATTTCGGATCTTGGGCCAAACGGCGCATGTCCAGAACATGCCCAAACCCGGATTTCGATTTGGCTAAACCGTCGTTCAAAGCACCATCCTGATGGCACCCGGCACAGTATTTATCCAACACCTGATAGGCGGCTTCTTCGGCCGGGGTGGCATCCATAGGAAGGGCAGGAGCCCCGGTTTCATCTTGGGCCCAGGCGGGGGCGGCCAATAATGCCGCCGTTGCCAAGTAACTGGCCGTCAACAGAACATTGCGTTTCATATCATTTCTCCTGCTACCGAAGCTGGTGGCTGATTAATGGGTCGAGTTAATTACAACTGATGGAAAGGTACTTTTTCGAGGACCAACCGCGCACACCGGCACGTCCGGCATAGGGAGAGCGGCACTGCCCCGAGATACATTGGATGCGGGCCCAATTGCCGCTTTGGGCAACCACGCGCACATTGTCGCCCAGATAGACCTCAGAGACTTTGCGCCCCTTGGTCGAGGGTTTGGAGCGCACGGCAAGAAAGCCCGCGCCGGTAGAGGCGTTATAGTTCGAGACCGGGCGCAAACCGCGTACCGTGGCCCGACATTGACGCACATAGGGTTGGGTGGCGGTCAAAAGCGGGGTGTAAACCCAACCCTCTTGACCACTTGGCAAAATCACGTTTGACCATTTGCCCGAGCTGCCAACAACCTGAAGGCGGGTGCCGGGATCAATCTCGGTGAAATAGGCATATTGCGTACCGGGACCGGGGCGTACATTTAGCCCGCCATCCTTGTTGTTGGCCACATACATGATGCGGGTGTTTGGGGTTGGCGTCTGGATCGGTGCTTGGGCACCGCCACCTTGCCAAAGAACTTCGGCGACATAGCGACGGCCCGAGGAACAATAGCTATCACCGGGGATGGCCCCTTGGGATTTCAACTGATTGATTTCCCAGTCAGAACTGGACTTGGAGACCGTCTTGACGGTGATGCCGTAATAGCCGTTGGTGGATTGGAAAATCCGCACACCCGAGCGACCGGGGAACCATTGTTTGGCAAAGCTAACGGCTTCGGAGATCGAGCTGCGCGACGCGGTGACGATGTAGCATTTGCTTGACGACAGGCGGTAGTTTCCGCGCACAGTGTTATAGCTGCCCCCCCCATTTGCGGGCGGCGGCGTAACGACCGGGGTTTCCAAATAGGTGATCCGGTCCAAAACGGCGCGGCCAATACAGGATGTGTTGCTGCCACAGGCATCGCGGGTTGAGGTGCGCCATGTCGCCTGCTGACGCGCGGTACTGCGCCCAGATTGGGTGTTATAGGCGCGCGACAGCCGTTCATCCAAACCGGCCAGATAGGCATCGCCACAAATGGCGGCTTCTGTCGGGTTCAAATGCGAGGCGTTGCACCATGGTCGCAGATAGGTGACCGGCACCGGATCAATAGGCTTTGGCTCGATCGGCGCGGGGGTGATGGGCGGGGTGACCTCGGCGCTTTTGCACTGATGATTGATAAAGCTTTGGGCAAAAGGCGCGAATTTATGGCCCTGACATTGTTCGACATAGGCACGATAGGCAAAGCACTCGCCGTATCCTTTGGCCTCGGTATAAAGCGCATCACAAAGCGCCCCGGCCTCATCCTGATCCGGGGTCGGCGGTGTCTCGTCTTTTGGCGGCGTGTCCGTTGGGGGCGTCACCTCAGGCGGGGTTGGATCAACCGGCGTGGCATCGTTTTGCGTTGTCAAAGCCGCCTCAAGTATTTGAGAGCGTTCAATGATTTCGGACATCGGAATGGCGAAATTAACACTGTCTCGCTTGGACCCGGCATGATGAAGTCCGACAACCATCTGCAATGACGCATCAATCACCGGCGAGCCGGAGTTGCCCGGCAGGGTGTCGCAGGTATGCAGCAAGCGGTTGTTGGACAGGGCGGGGTTGTTGGCTTTGCACTTTTCCCGGCTGATGCGCTGGGCCTCGCCCATCGGGTGGCCAATCACCCAATAAGGATCGCCATCATGGGGCGTGGCCGCGGCGAGTTTGAGCATGCCGTATTCGGCGCTCGGGTCACCAAGAACCTCAAGTAGCGCATAATCAAGGTCTTCATGCGCCTCGACCGGCGTTGGGCTGACGGTGAATTTCCGGGTGCCTTCTTCGACCCCTTGTTGGGTGTAGCCGGCCACAAATTGCACCGCGTCAATCCGAGTGGCCCCGGCGCGTTCATTGTCCAAAATACCGGGCACACAATGGTAATTGGTGAGAATGTGTTTCTTGTCGACGATAAAGGCCGTGCAGGGGAAAATGCCCTTGTCGGTCAAAATATCCAACCGTCCCACCGAATGGCCGATCTTGGCAAAAATACTGGCCGGGGAATAGTTGCGGATGCTTTCGTTGTTATAGTCACCAACCGACAACTCAAATTCGATGTCACCGGCGCTGGCGGATTGTTTGCGGTTCAGAACAATATTGCCGAAATCGCCGCGGTCAAACCCAACGATGTCTTGCGCAAGGGCCGGGGCCTGTGGGCCAAGCCCAGCGATCAATGCAATGGCAGCGACGAAATTGCGCACGGGAACATCCTCTCAAAAAAGCCTTTTGGGGCAAGTGCTTTGATGATCGGTCAGACGAGGCAAATGAGTCAACGAGGGAAAACCTGACCCTAGGGTATCTGTTTGTGGCAAAATGCCGGTGTGAGGGTTAGAAATTCATGGCCTGGGCTTCGCTTAGGTCTTGCTGGCGTGGTCTTTTTCAACTGGCCCGCCCTGTGCTTCCCAGGTGGAAAACCCTTCGCGAAGATGTGCAACCTCAAAGCCCATATCGTTCAAGGTCGCCGCACTTAGCGCCGAGCGCCAGCCAGAGGCGCAATGAAGAACAAAGGTTTTATCCTGTCCGAAAATCTCTTTAAAATAAGGGCTTTCCGGGTCGACCCAGAATTCTAACATCCCGCGTGGCGCATGAAAGGAACCGGGGATATATCCGCTGCGCTGACGTTCGCGCACATCGCGAATGTCAACAATGACGACGTTAGGGTCATCGACCAACGCGATCAGATCGGGCGTTTCGTATTCGGTGATCCGCGCCCGCGCGACGGCGACCATGTCGGCGGCGGTGGTTTTTAGTCTGCGCATGGAAATTCCTTGTTTTTGGCCGCTTGGGCTATAGGACACGAGACAAAAACGCCTTGGTTCGTTCTTCTTGTGGCGTCTCAAAGATGTGCTCTGGCGTCCCGTCTTCGAGAATGCGCCCTTGATCCAGAAAACAGACTTTGTCGGCCAACTCTCGGGCAAAGCCCATTTCATGGGTGGCCAAAACCATGGTCATGCCTTGGGCGCGCAGGTCGCGCAATACATCGAGCACTTCGCCAACCAACTCTGGGTCAAGCGCGGAGGTGATTTCATCAAACAGCATAATTTCAGGCCGCATGGCCAAGGCGCGGATGATCGCCACACGTTGCTGTTGACCGCCCGAGAGCTGATCTGGATAATGCAGCATCCGATCGTCAAGGCCGAAGCGCGCGAACATCTCTTCGATGCCGGGGCGCAGTTCGGATTTGGATTTTCGGGTGATCCGGCGCGGTGCCAAAAGCGCATTGTCAAGCGCGGTCATATGCGGAAACAGGTTGTAGCTTTGAAAGACCATGCCAATGCGTTGGCGCACCGGCTGTGGGTCTTTGCCCGGTTCGGAAATGTCATCGCCGTCAAGCAAGATGCGCCCGTCATCTATCGGTTCCAATAGATTCATACAGCGCAGCAAAGTCGATTTGCCAGAGCCCGACGCGCCGATCAAACAGACCATGTCGCCCTGCGAAATGGTCAAATCAATGCCGCGAATAACCGGGTTGTCACCAAAGGCTTTTTGCACGTTTTCAAGGACAAGATCGGCCATTAGCTACGCGCCTTGGATTGTTTGTTCATCAGGTAATCCGCATAGCGGGTCGCGGGGATGGTCAGCGCCAAAAAGATCAGCGCCGCCCCGACATAGGGGGTAAAATTGGCCATCAGGGATTTGTAGACCCCGGCTTGGCGGAAAATCTCAACCGGGCCGATAAAGCTAAGCAATGCTACGTCTTTTTGCAGGGCGATGAACAGGTTCATATTGGCCGGAACCACCCGGCGCACGGCCTGGGGCAGGATGACAAAACGCATCGCGTCGCCCCCCGATAGGCCAAGGGACAGGGCGGCGTTACGCTGGCTGTCGTGGATGGATTCAATACCCGAGCGGATCACCTCGGCCACATAGGCAGAATAGACGAGGATCAGCGCCAAAGAGCCCCAGATATAAGGTGAATTCCAAGGGCGCGGCAGGCCGAGGCCTGGGATGCCAAAGCCAATCAGATAGATCACCAAAATGACCGGCAGACCACGGAAAATATCGGTATAGGCGATGGCGAAAAGCCGGAGCGGATAGAGGGCGGGATTGCGCAGGTCGCGAGCGATGGCCACGGCCAAGCCAAGTGCCGCAATCAGAGGCGCGCACCACAGGAAAATCGCCACATCCATGACAAAGGCTTCGAGCAGGCCGGGAAAGGTTTTGGCAAACACCGCGCCGTTGAAAAAGCTGCGTTTGACGTTTTCCCAACCGGGGGCCAGCGGGATCAGAAGGATGATGGCGGCAAAAACCGCAACAGTCGAAATCGCGGCAATGGTATTGGCGCGTTTTCGTTGGCGAGCCTCGAAAATCTGGCGGCGCGTTTCTCTGGGCATTTCCATCGGTCCTGTCAACGGCGGAGTCCTCGGAGCAAGGTGTCAGGGTCGCATATGGGATGCAAGAGGCGTTAAAAAATAAGCGGTTGCGACGGGTCACTTGAGCTGACACAGTCTGTGTCAGGTTTTTTGATGCAGGACGTTTCTCATGCCGATTTCCACGTTGTTTCCCAAACTTGCGTCGCCAATCCTCCTTTTGTTCGCCTTGGCCGTTGGCGGGTGTATGACCGATCAACCCAATGGCAAGTCTGTTGCGGATTCTAAAACGCGAGATGTCGTTTCCGTTTTCGAACAAGGGTGCCTTTCACCCGTGGAAGTTCCAGTCGCCGTGCAACTTATTCGGCCAGTTTTGTGATCGGCCGCAATGTTGCCAAACCGAATAGAGGCGATCGGACTTGGGATACCAAAATGCTAACCTGTCGCTTGAAGCGCGTGGGGGTTTTCGCACAACAGGCACAATCAGAGGTTATGAAAAGTCTCGTTCGGCAGGGGTTTGCCCCCTTGTCACCCCCAGACGGTTTGTCGCAAATAGCGCCGGGTCGGTATGAGGGGGTGTACCGTTTGGGCGGGCAGAAGTTCGATATTCTTGTTTTCGACCAAGTTGCTCGGAATCCCAAAACACGACAATCTGGGAATGTCAGATATATTCGCGGCAATTCTTATACGATCCTCAAGATCAATGAGACCAAATAAGAGGTCAAGTTCTTGATCTCCCATCCGGTTTCCCCCGAGCCTATGGCGGTCTCCTGCGCAGAGTGCTGTTGAGCCCACGTCTCTATCGGCCCCGCTTGTCGGTTGGTGTTGATCGTTAACATTGGGTGACTACAAAGCATAAAAAACGGGCCCGCAGGCCCGCTTTAATCATGTTCTTTTCGGGCGCAGTTTACCCTTTGGCGTAGCCAAGCCCCTGAAGCGCCACTTTGATTTCGTCCAGAATGACCGGGTCGTCGATGGTGGCGGGCATTTTGTACTCTTTGCTATCAGCAATCGACACCATAGTTCCGCGCAGGATTTTACCCGAACGGGTTTTGGGCAAGCGATCAACAACGCAGCACAGTTTGAACGCCGCAACCGGGCCGATTTTTTCACGCACCAGCTTGACCACCTCTTTGACGATCTCGTCGTCGGGCTTGGTCGTACCGGCGTTCAGGCAGAGAAAGCCCATGGGCATCTGCCCCTTGAGGCTATCGGACACACCAATCACGGCGCATTCGGCAACATCGGGGTGATCAGCAAGCACTTCTTCCATGCCACCCGTCGACAGGCGGTGACCGGCGACGTTGATCACGTCATCGGTGCGCGCCATGATATAGAGGTAGCCGTCTTCGTCGATCATGCCCGCATCACCGGTTTCATAGTAACCGGGGAAATTGGTCAGATAGCTTTTCTTAAAACGATCTTCGGCATTCCATAGGGTCGGGAAGGTGCCGGGCGGCAGGGGCAGCGGCGTGACAATGGCCCCCAATTCGCCGGGCGGCAATTCGTTGCCCGCTTCATCGAGGATTTTCATGTCATACCCAGGGAGCGGCACAGAAGGCGAGCCAAGCTTGACCGGCAAAAGTTCGATGCCAACCGGGTTACACACGCCGGGATAGCCAAGCTCGGTTTGCCACCAATGGTCGATGATCGGCTTTTTCAGCTGATCCTGCGCCCAAACGATGGTGTCGGGGTCGGCGCGCTCACCGGCCAAGAACACCTGATCAAGACAGCTTAGGTCGTATTTCTTAACGTATTCACCGGTCGGATCTTCGCGTTTCACAGCGCGGAAGGCGGTCGGCGCGGTGAAGAAGGTTTTGACCTTGTGCTCTTCGATCACCCGCCAGAAGGTGCCGGGATCGGGGGTGCCGACGGGCTTGCCCTCAAACACGATGGTGGTGTTGCCGTGGATCAGCGGACCGTAGCAAATATAGCTGTGGCCAACGACCCAACCCACATCCGACGCGGCCCAGAACACATCGCCAGGGTCGACATTATAGATGTTTTTCATCGTCCAGTTCAGCGCCACAAGCTGACCGCCGGTGTGGCGGATTACGCCTTTGGGCGCGCCAGTGGTGCCAGAGGTATAGAGGATATAGGCCGGATGGTTGCCTTCGACCGGAACACATTCGGCTGGCTCAACACCGTATTGAAAACCGTGCCAGTTAAAGTCGCGACCTTCTTTTAGCTCGGCAACCTCTTGTTCACGTTGGAAAATGACGGTGAAGTCGGGCTTGTGATCGGCAAGGTCAATCGCGCCATCCAAGAGCGGCTTGTAGTGAACCACGCGTCCCGGCTCCAACCCGCAAGAGGCGGCGATGATGGCTTTGGGTTTGGCATCGTCAATACGCACCGCCAATTCGTTGGCGGCAAAGCCCCCAAACACAACCGAATGGATCGCACCCAAACGCGCACAGGCCAACATAGCCTCAAGCGCCTCGGGGATCATCGGCATATAGATGATAACGCGGTCGCCTTTTTCGACACCTTTGGCGCGCAGAGCACCGGCAAGATTGGCAACGCGGTTGCGCAGCTCAACATAGGTGATTTCGCGTTTTGTGTGGGTGATTGGGCTGTCATAGATGATCGCGGTTTGCTCGCCCCGGCCATTTTCGACATGACGGTCCACGGCGTTATAACAGGTGTTAACCATGCCATCGGCGAACCATTCATACATGTCTCCGCCGAGATCGCTGAGCGCTTTGCTGGGTTTCTTGTCCCAGTCGATTGCGTTGGCGGCGTCCATCCAGAACCCCTCGGGATCGGATTTCCAGCTGTCGTAAACCTCTTGATAGCCCATGGTGTCCTCCACTAATTCCATCCTCTGGCAAAGGCATAAGCGGCGCGCCTTGATCCGGGCAAGTGTCTTGGCCATGATGTGGACAGATTACCGCAGAGGAATATGTGGTTTTTCAAAATGTTCCTTGCAAATTTTTGCAAAGCCCCTGTGTTTTAGCCCTTTGACTGCAAATTTCCGATGGAAATGCAAAATTGCAAACCCAAACTGCGAATTTGTCACTGTCTCAGATGCGAATCTCAAATCCGTTGCCAGATACGGCAAAACCCGGCATCTTTAGGTTGAACGTTGGTTGTCTTGAGGGGGTGAAAATGCGTTTGGCACAAGCGTCGGTTATTGCGCTGTTGACGGTTTTATTTATCAGCAACTCAGCGGCAGCGCAGGGGAGATGGGAGGCGTTTGACAACGCCAACACCGGGTTCAAAGGCGCGGTTGTTTGCCCCGTCGATGACAAGGAGCAGGCCAATTATTTTTGCTACATGGTCGGCTGTCAAAACCAAAAGCCGCTGGCGCATCGTGTCTTTTTCCACGGTGGGGTGTTGCCAAAATCCATTCAGGCCCGTGTTTTGGTTGATGGAAAGGACGCCGGTCACATGACGTTTTCCCATACGGGGCAAACGGATTACGAGGATTACCACGCGCCCTATGACCTTGCAGCCCATGGAGCGCTTATTGCAGCCTTGAAATCAGGAACGCGGGCCGAGCTGGTTTTGATGGATGGCACAAGTGGCGAGGTTGTGAATAGGACGGCAATGTCGTTGCGAGGCTCGTCCAAGGCGCTGGATAGCGCGGCGCGGCAGTGTTCCTTGCCACCCCCTCCGCCGGTTCAGGAGCCGTTGGCTTTGGCAAAGGCAAGGGTAGAGAAAGATTGTCAGACCCTTGGTGGGGCGGTGACGGTGGAAGACGGGGCCGTAATCAAAGAGGATTTTGATCATGATGGGCTGGTGGATGAGGTGATTGATTACGCTCAGATCACCTGTGACAAGGCGGCGTCGCTATTTTGTGGCAGTGCGGGGTGCCCGATGGAGTTCTATCGCCAACAACAGGGGGGCGGGTTTGTACGCATCGGCGGTGGCCATATGTATGGCTATCAGGTCACGGTGAAACCGGTGATCACCTTGAACTTGCACGGCTCCGCCTGTGGCAAAATCGGAGCGGCCGGATGCCGCAAAAGCTTTACGGTTGAGAACAACGATCTGGTGCCGCTTGAATATGAGGTGGGCGGGGAACACCCGCCCAACCTTGCTTAGCTATAGGCCTTAACCGGGGTGCCGGCGATGGCGGCCATGTTGAGCAAGCCCCGCGCCGTGATCGAAGGCGTGACGATATGGGCGCGGTTGCCCATGCCCATCAAGATAGGCCCAACCTCAAGCCCGTCGGCCTTCATTTTCAAGATGTTACGCACGCCAGAGGCCGCATCGGCATGGGCAAAGATCAACACATTGGCGCTGCCTTTCATGCGGTTTCCGGGCAAGACGATCTCGCGGTAATTCTCGTCTAGGGCGGCGTCGACATTCATCTCACCCTCGTAGCAGAAGTCATGTTGTTTCTTGTCGAGAATGGCCATCGCCTCGCGTAGGCGCTTGCCCGAACCTTCTGCCTGGTTGCCAAATTGCGATTGCGAGCAAAAGGCGATTTTGGGCTCAAGACCAAAGCGTTTCACATGCCGCGCCGCGCCAATTGCGCTTTCGGCAAGTTCCTCGGGCGAGGGCAGGGAGCGCACATGGGTGTCGGCAATGAACAGTGGCCCATCCTCAAGGATCATCATCGACAAAGCCCCGTGCGGGCGCATGGTTTCGCTGCCAAGCACTTGATTTACATAGTTCAAATGCCAGCGGAATTCCCCAAAGGTCCCGCAAATCAAACTATCCGCCTCGCCTCGGTGGACCATGATCGCGCCAATGGCGGTCGAGTTGGTGCGCATGATGGCGCGGGCGGTTTCGGGGGTGACACCGCGGCGACACATGAGTTGGTGATAGGCCTCCCAATAGTCGCGATAGCGCGGGTCATTTTCGGGGTTCACGATATTGAAATCCCGCTCGGGGCGAATTTCGAGGCCAAGCTTTTCGCAGCGTGCGTTGATCACATCCGGGCGGCCAATCAACACCGGTGTTTCGGTGGTTTCTTCCAAGATCGCTTGGGCGGATCGCAAAACACGTTCGTCTTCGCCTTCGGCAAAAACGATGCGGCGCGACGCGGTGGCGGCGGCTTGGAAAACTGGCCGCATGAGCAGGGCGGATTTGTACACGCTTGCGTCAAGCTTTTGCTTGTAGGCCTCAAGGTCGGTGACCGGGCGTTTGGCGACGTCGGTTTCCATCGCGGCCTTGGCGACAGCAGTCGAAACAACGCCGGACAGACGTGGGTCAAACGGTTTGGGGATCAAATAATCTTCGCCAAATGTGAGCTGTTCTCCGCGATAAGCGGCGGCGGCTTCGGCGCTTGTGGTGGCGCGGGCAAGGGCGGCGATCCCTTCGACACAAGCGACTTGCATCGCGTCGTTGATTTCGGTTGCGCCAACGTCCAACGCCCCTCGGAAGATGAAGGGGAAGCAGAGTACGTTGTTGACCTGATTTGGAAAATCGCTTCGGCCCGTTGCGATGATGGCGTCGGGCGCGACGGTACGCGCGAGGTCAGGCATGATTTCCGGTGTTGGATTGGCAAGGGCAAAGATGATCGGGCGTTTGGTCATTTTCGACACGTTGTCGGGGCTAAGCACCCCCGGTCCAGAGAGGCCAAGGAACATATCGGCCCCATCGATCACCTCGTCCAAGCTGCGCAAATCTGACGCTTGGGCAAAGGCGGCCTTTTGTGGATTCATGTCGATGTCGCGGCCCTCGTAAACGAGGCCATGGATGTCGCAAAGCCAGACGTTTTCGCGTTTGACGCCAAGTTTCAACAGCATGTTGAGACAGGCAATCCCAGCGGCACCACCGCCAGTCGAAACAATCTTGATGTCTTCGAATTTTTTGCCCGCCACATGCAAAGCATTGGTCGCAGCAGCGCCGACAACAATCGCGGTGCCGTGTTGATCGTCATGAAAAACCGGGATGTTCATCCGCTCGCGACAAATTCGTTCAACGATAAAACAATCGGGCGCTTTGATGTCTTCGAGGTTGATCGCGCCAAAGGTCGGTTCCAACGCACAGACAATTTCGGCAAGCTTTTCGGGGTCGGGTTGGTCAACCTCGATGTCAAAACAATCAATATCGGCGAACTTCTTGAACAGGACCGCCTTGCCTTCCATGACCGGTTTGGAGGCCAAAGCGCCAATGTTTCCAAGGCCTAAGACCGCCGTTCCGTTGGACACAACCGCAACCAGATTGCCACGCGTTGTGTAGCGGGCGGCGTTTTCCGGGTTTTCTTTGATCTCAAGACAAGCCTCGGCCACGCCCGGTGAATAAGCGCGGCTTAGGTCGCGGCCATTGGCCAGCGGCTTGGTCGCGCGGATCTCCAATTTACCCGGTTGCGGGTTCTCGTGGTAAAACAGCGCCGCCTGGCGCAATGTTTCCTTGGCTGAGTCGGTCATGGTAAGTCCTGATTTCCAATATGGTTTAGCGTTAAACCAAATTCCGTTCTGGGGCGGTGGTCCGGTGTGGCTTAGCAGTTTCCCGCAAAAATTGAAAACTGAATTGACGCTGGGGCCAGAGACAATAACGGGGTCTTGCATTCTGGTGACCCGCTTCGCAAACTGCCGCCTTGATTACCGGAGAGTTTGATGTCCCGACCTGAGTCGTTGTCTGATTTGGCCCGCGCCGTGCGCGAGAATGCCTATGCCCCTTATTCCCATTTCAAAGTTGGCGCGGCGCTGCGCACCCCGTCGGGGAAGACGTATACCGGGTGTAATGTAGAAAACGTTGCTTATCCCGAAGGGACATGTGCCGAAGCCGGTGCAATTGCCGCTATGGTTGCTGATGGCGAGACCGAAATTGCCGAAGCCTATGTGATTGCCGATAGCCCGCATCCGGTGCCGCCTTGCGGGGGCTGCCGTCAGAAATTGGCGGAATTTGCCAAATCCGGGGCGCAGGTGACGCTGGCCACGATTGATGGGGCGGAGCTAATCACAAAGGTCGGCGATTTGCTGCCGGGGGCCTTTGGTCGTGATCACATGGAGACCGAGACCGGAGGCGATGCCTGATGGATGCTCGTGCAATCAACGCGGCCCTGCGCAAAGGTGAAGACCCAAGCCCAGCCGAATTGTCGTGGTTTGCCCATGGGTTGGCCGATGGCCGGGTAAGTGCGGCCCAGGCCGGGGCCTTTGCGATGGGCGTGTGTCTTCGGGGGCTGTCCGAAACCGGGCGCGTCGCCCTAACGCTGGCGATGCGCGACAGCGGCCATGTGTTGGATTGGGATCTCGATGCCCCCGTTGTCGACAAGCATTCCACTGGCGGGGTTGGCGATTGTGTGAGCCTTGTGCTTGCCCCGATGCTGGCGGCCTGTGGCGTTTACAACCCGATGATTTCCGGGCGGGGATTGGGCCATACCGGCGGCACGCTTGATAAGCTCGAGGCGATCCCCGGCTATTCGGTGACCCCGGATGAGACGCGGTTTCGTGAGATCGTAAAGGACGCAGGCTGTGCCATCGTCAGCGCCTCGGCGGATATCGCCCCGGCGGACAAGCGGCTTTATGCGATCCGCGATGTCACCGGCACGGTCGAAAGCCTTGATCTGATCACGGCCTCGATCCTGTCCAAAAAGCTGGCGGCGGGGCTGCAATCGCTGGTGTTGGATGTAAAGGTCGGCTCCGGTGCCTTTATGAAAACCGCCGATGAGGCGCGCGCGCTTGCACGGTCTTTGGTGTCGACGGCCAATGCCGCCGGATGCCCGACCAGCGCCTTGATCACCGATATGAGCCAACCTTTGGTGCCCTCGCTCGGCAATGCGCTTGAGGTTGATCTGTGTATGCAGGTGTTGACCGGCAAGCTGGCGGGGCCCTTACTTGAGCTGAGTGTAGACCTTGGGGTTGAGCTGTTGAAAACCGCCGGGATTGTCGATGGCGAAGCCAAACTGCGCGCCTCGATCTCCTCGGGTGAGGCGGCGGAGCGGTTCGGCAAGATGGTCTATGCCCTTGGCGGCCCACTAAGCTTTGTGGACGACTGGCGGCGCTTTTTGCCCGAAGCCCCAGTGATCCGCGAAGTTGTGGCCCCGCAAGCTGGCGTTGTCACGGCGATTGACGGCGAAGCACTTGGCCTTGCGGTGGTGGATCTTGGCGGCGGACGCCGGGTCGAGACTGATATTATCAACCCGGCCGTTGGTCTTACGGATGTGGTGCGCTTGGGCGACAAGCTGGCCAAGGGGCAACCGATTGCCGTGGTTCACGCGGCCCGCGAAGAACAGGCCGACGCGGCGGCGCGGGCGGTACAGGATGCGATGACGTTTGGAAACAAGGCCCCGAAACCGGTGCCGCTTATGATCGAAAGGGTGGCGTGATGCGGGCCTTTTTGGTGGTGATGGATTCCGTCGGCGTTGGCGGAGCGCCCGATGCGGATGCCTATTTCAACGGTGATCTGCCCGATACCGGTGCCAATACATTGGGCCATATCATGCAGGCCTGTGCCGAGGGGCGGGCCGAAGAGGGGCGCAGCGGCGCGTTAAACGTCCCAAATCTGGCGTCGCTCGGGCTTTTTCACGCGTTGACATTGGCCAGCGGAATGGCGGCCCCAAGCCCGGAATTGACGGGGCGGTTTGCCGCCGCGACCGAGGTGTCCAAAGGCAAGGACACACCGTCGGGCCATTGGGAGCTCGCCGGTCTGCCGGTGCCGTGGGATTGGCGCTATTTCCCGGATACGCACCCGGCCTTTCCCGCCGAGATTTCCGCCAAAGCCGCTGAGCTTGCCGGGACGACCGGGATTTTGGCCAATTGCCATGGCTCGGGCACGGTGATGATTGAGCAATTTGGCACCGAGCATATCGAGACGGGTTTTCCAATTTGCTATACGTCGGCCGATAGCGTGTTTCAGATTGCCGCCCACGAAGAGCATTTTGGTCTCGATCGGCTTTATGACCTCTGCAAGGGCCTTGCGCCGGTCCTGCATGAGATGAAAGTTGGCCGCGTGATTGCGCGCCCCTTTGTGGGCGAACCGGGCAATTTCACCCGCACATCCAACCGCAAGGATTTCGCAATCACCCCGCCAAATTCGGTTTTGACCAACTGGGCGCAAGACGCCGGACGCGCCGTCTATGCGGTTGGAAAGATTGGCGACATCTTTTCAATGACCGGCATTGATGAGGTCCGCAAAGGCCCCGATGCCACGCTGATGGAACATCTTTCGGATTGGGTTGAAACGGGGGAGGACGGGAGTTTGACCTTCGCCAATTTCGTCGAATTTGATTCCGAATATGGCCATCGCCGCGACATCTCCGGCTATGCGCGGCATCTGGAATGGTTTGACGTGGAGCTGGGCAAGCTTTTGGCGCGTCTGCGGGACGGTGACATGCTGGTGATCACCGCAGATCACGGCAACGACCCAAGCTGGTCCGGGACGGATCACACCCGTGAGCGGGTTCCGGTTTTGGTGGCGGGCAAAGGTGCAGGAGAGATCGGACAGATCGCTTTTGCCGATGTTGCCGCAAGTATCGCCGCCCATCTTAACATCCCGGCACAGGGGCCGGGCAGGAGTTTTCTATGATCAGTGAAGAGCGCTTAGACGCCATCATCAAGCGCCCCAAGATCGAGCTGCACACACATCTTGAGGGTGTGGCCCCGCCGGCGTTCATTCGCGGTTTGGCGCAGGAAAAGAACGTCGATCTGTCCAAGATTTTTCGCGAAGACGGGTCGTATGATTACCGTGATTTCGTGCATTTCCTGTCGGTCTATGAGGCGGCGACATCGGTCTTGACCGGCCCCGAGGAGTTTGCCCGGCTAACCCGCGCGGTCCTCGAAGAGGCCGCCGCAAGCGATGTGATCTATATCGAAAGCTTCATCAGCCCGGATTTCTGCGGCAATAGCGATGTTGAGGCGTGGAAAGAATACCTTCATGCCATTCAAGATGCGGCGGCTGAGGCCGAGCGCGATCTTGGCATCACCCTATGCGGGATCGCCACGCCAATCCGCCATTTCGGCCCGGACAAAGCCAAGCCCGCCGCCCTTTGCGCCGCCGAAACGGCGGGGGATTTCATTGTTGGTCTGGGCATGGGCGGTGACGAAAACCAAGGCCAGCAAAAGGATTTTGCCTATAGTTTCGACATGGCCCGCGAGGCGGGGTTGCACCTCACCTCTCATGCCGGTGAATGGCGCGGCCCGCAAGAGGTCCGCGAGGCGGTCGAGGATCTTGGCGTTGAACGCATCGGTCATGGCGTGCGCGCCAGCGAAGATTTGGCCGTTGTCGATATGTTGATTGAACGCGACATCACGCTTGAGGTCTGTCCGGGATCAAACGTGTTCCTTGGCGTTTATGATGCGCTTGATCAGCACCCGATCGAAAAGCTACGGGAACGGGGGGTCAAAGTGACCGTGTCCACCGATGATCCGCCGTTCTTTCACACGACAATGCGCAAAGAATATGCCGATCTGGTGGGGGTCTTTGGCTGGGACGAGGAAATCTTTGACCAAATAGACAAGAATGCCGTGGACGCGGCCTTCTGCAACGCAGATACAAAGGCGAAGATTCGCAAAGCATTGGAGACGTCATGAGCCAACATCTGACCATCGTTGATCACCCGCTGGTGCAACACAAGCTGACGTTGATGCGTGAAAAGGATACCTCGACCGCGTCTTTTCGCCAGCTGCTGCGCGAAATTAGCCTATTGTTGGCCTATGAGGTGACGCGTGAACTGCCCGTGACCCTCAAGGATATCGAAACGCCGATGGGGCCGACGCAACAGCCGGTGATTGAGGGCAAGAAATTGGCGCTGGTGTCGATCTTGCGTGCCGGTAACGGCCTTATGGATGGTATCCTTGAGCTGATCCCGGCGGCGCGCGTCGGCTTTGTTGGCTTGTACCGCGACGAGGAAACTTTGCAGCCGGTCCAGTACTACAACAAGCTGCCAAAACGCATGGAAGAGCGCACCGCCATTGTCGTTGATCCGATGCTGGCGACGGGCAATTCTTCGGCGGCTGCGATCGATTTGGTTAAAGAATCGGGTGCCAAAGATATTCGGTTTTTGTGCCTCTTGGCGGCACCCGAAGGTGTGGCGCGCATGAAAGAGGCGCACCCCGATGTGCCAATCGTCACGGCCTCTTTGGACGAAAAACTCAATGAACTCGGGTACATCGTCCCCGGTCTGGGCGATGCGGGTGACCGTATGTTTGGAACGAAATAAACGATTTCAACGCTTTACAGAGCGTTTTTGATTTGGCATTCTGCCCTCTACATCTGTGGGGGCAGACATGACTTTGAAATCTTTAACTATTTTTGCAGTTTTGGCAGCGGGATTCGGATTTGCTTCTGATCCGGCCATGGCTCAATCCAAGATCAACAACGTCCCGGCGAACTTTCCGCCGTCGTCGTTTTCCGGCAAACAGTTCGTCGATAATCGGGGCTGCGTTTACGTGCGCGCCGGGTTTGATGGGGCTGTGAACTGGGTGCCGCGCGTGTCGCGCAATCGCAAACAGATTTGCGGCCAGAAACCAAGTTTTGGCACCACGACGGCTGCTGCACCGGCGGCGAAACCCGCGCCGAAACCGGCTGCTAAGCCTGCGCCGAAACCGGTTGCGATAGCTGCACCCAAGCCCAAACCAACCCCTAAGCCGAAACCCGCGCCGCGCGTGGCGTCCAAACCCGCCCCCGCGCCGGTTGTGATCAAACCAACACCCAAGCCCCGCGTCGCAGCGGCCCCGCAGCGGGTGGCACCCAAACCCCAAGTGGTGCGTGTCCCGGCCTCTAAACCCGTCGCGACCCCACGTCGCGTTGTGCGTCAGGTTCCCACCGCGGCGGTTGCACCCAAATCCAAGGCGCGCCGTGTTGTGGTGCCAAGCTACAATGCCTGCCAGAACGGACACTCGAGCAAGCGCGTAGACGGTGTGACCATTGCAATGCGCTGTGGCCCGCAAAAATCGCCGCATGTGACGGTTATCCGCCGTGGCGAAGCGCCCGGACCGGGCAAGAAAGTCTACCATAACCGCGGATGGCAGGGCAGCGAATTGCGCGGCAATACCCGCATTGTCCCCCGTCATGTATACGAACAGCGTGATGTGACACAGGTTCAAATCCCCGCAGGATACCGCCCCGCATGGGACGATGATCGCCTCAATCCCTATCGGGCCTATCAAACTGTTGACGGGCATCGGCGTACCCAACAGATTTGGACCAACACCACGCCACGCCAACTGGCTGTGACCGATCCCAATCATACGATCAAGGCTCCGGTGATTGCCTATCGCGCCACGGATTCTAAACCGATTGTCACGACCCAAGGCGGTCCCATCATTTCCACCAAATCGTCGCCACGCCCGGTTGCGACCGGCGCCCGCTATGTTGAAATCGGCGTGTTCACCACCCCGGCCAAAGCCCAAGCGGCGGCCGGTCGTTTGAACCGCGCTGGTCTGCCGGTGAAATTCGGAACCTACACCCGCAACGGACAATCTTTGCGCCGGGTCATGGTTGGGCCATATGCGTCGTCTTCGGAGTTGCACGCGGCCTTGGGCGCGGTGAAATCCGCCGGCTATGCGCGGGCCTATACGCGCTAACCTCGAACCACTTTGTAAAAACGGCCCGTGTGATGCGTCATGCGGGCCTTTTTTATGGGGTGCCACAAATCCCTTGTAGACGCAGCCAATCGCCGTCGCTGAGCACATCTTCGCTTGGTTGAGCGACGGCCATCGGATCCGCCTCAATCAGTGCAAGCGTGCTTTCACCGGTGATGTCCTTGGCAAAGGCATAGGGCGTGCTGTGCAGCTTGGCCGCGCCAAAAGCGTCGATTAGCGTGGTGTCATCCAACTTGGGTTTGGGATGGGTCAAAAGATGTTCCGCATAGGCCGACAACGCCTCGCCCGGAAGCTGCCCGGTTGTGACCAATCGCACGCTCGCCACCAACCCGGCGTGATCCAGAACACGGGCCAGAGGATCATGGTTTTTGGCAAGGGTATCTTCAACCAAAATGAAGCCTGCGGGCACGTCCGGGTCTTCAAAATCTTCGATCACCGACTTGTTGAGCACAACAATGCCACCGGGTAGATGGGTGGCTTCGCTCACCCCATCGGGGACGACAATAACCGTATCGCCCCGTCCGGGGCCAAGGATGCGCATTGCCAGCTTTTGCAAGGCTGGGCGGGCGTCTGTTGTCATACAGGGCTGTCCCGTGACCCGCGACATATGTTTCAAAAGATCAACGCCTATTTCGGCGCGTTTGACCGGGGGCACGACTTTGACGGCATAGTCTTTCAAAGCGCCGGGGGCCCACATCACAGCGGCGGCCGTGGTTCCAACAATCACGGCCACACTTAGGATCAGGCGAAGTTTGCCGGGGTTAGGACGGCGCTTTTCGATGGCCCTCAAAAGACGATCAATACCGTTGATCATCTCGGCCTCGTCTTCGGCCAATTCCAGCGTCTCGTCGGGGTCGCCATCGGGGTGAAAAATCGCCGGAAGGGCGGTGCCGTTCGAACGCACCACCGCCGCGATAGACCAATGGGCCAACACCCGGCCCGGGACGTCGGTGATCGTCAGCGTCGCATCACCAAGCGACACAACAACCTCGCGTCGTTGTTCGGCTTGGTTCGGGCGCCACAGCCCGGTTGCCTCGAGCCGTTCAAATTCCTTAAGTGCTGTCATGTGGGCTGCTCTGCCTCTGTTTGTGCATAGCCTATCATGCGTCGCGGGCTTGGGCAATCTTGGCTAATCTGGACAGGGGGAAGATGCTTGGCTATGCGCAAGGAAGACGTAAGCGCAGGGTAGTGAGATGATCCCAAATATTCTATCCATCGCCGGGTCGGACCCGTCGGGCGGGGCCGGGGTTCAGGCCGATCTCAAGGCGATTGCGGCCAATGGCGGCTATGGCATGGCGGCGATCACGGCTTTGACGGTTCAAAACACCCAAGGCGTGAGCGATGTCGTTTTGGCCGATCCTGGCCTTGTGGCGGCTCAGGTTGACGCGATTTTGACAGACATTCGCGTTGATGCGGTCAAGATCGGAATGCTTGGCACCGAAGCTATCTGTGAGGCGGTGGCCGGATGCCTCGCGGGGCGTGGGGTGCAGGTTGTTGTCGATCCGGTCTTATCCTCGACAAGTGGCAAAACCCTGACCGGCCAACAGGCCCTAGAGGGATTTCTCCATTATATTGTGCCGCTGTCGACTGTGTTGACACCCAATTTGCCGGAAGCGGCCGTGCTCTTGGGTTGTGATGAGGCGCGGGATCGCGGTGAGATGCTTGATCAAGCAGAGCAGTTGCACGCATTTGGGCCGGCGATCCTGTTAAAGGGCGGGCACCTTCCGGGCCCGCAATGCCCGGATGTTTTGGTCGATGAGACCGGGCCGCATTGGTTTGAGGCCGAGCGCATGGACATGCCCGGAACCCATGGCACCGGCTGCACGCTATCATCGGCCTTGGCCACACAGATTGCGGTTTTGGGGGATCTGTGTGCGGCGGTGGCAAATGCCAAGACCTATACCCGAAACGCTATTCTGGGCAGTGGCGGATTGGAGGTGGGGCAAGGCGTCGGTCCAACCGATCACTTCTTTGCCCTGCGGCGTTAACACACGTCTTGGACCAAGGACCCGCCAAGGCAGGCGGCTTGATTGTTGGTGGATGCAGCGTAGGCTTGGCCCATGACCGGAGCAATGCGCAACCCCACCTATCGCCGTCTTTTGCTGGCCCAGATTTTCTCGGTACTGGGGTCTGGCCTGACGACGATTGCGCTTGGGTTATTGGCTTTTGAAATGGCAGGCGGGCAGGCGGGGGCCGTTCTTGGCATCGCACTGGCCATCAAAATGGTGGCCTATGTCGGCGTGGCGCCCATCGCCACGACCTTGGCGGAACGGCTGCCGCGCAAAGGGTTTCTGATTGGGCTTGATCTGGCGCGCGCCTGTCTTGTGTTGGCTTTGCCCTTTGTCACCGAGATTTGGCACATCTACGCCTTGGTCTTTGGGTTTCAGGCCTTTTCCGCCGGTTTCACCCCAACGTTTCAGGCCACCATTCCCGACATTTTGACGGATGAGGGTGATTACACCCAAGCCCTGTCTTATTCGCGGCTGACCTATGATCTCGAAGCCTTGCTTGGTCCGCTCATCGCGGGGGCCGCCTTGACGGTTCTCACCTTCAATAGCCTCTTTGTAGGCACCGCGATTGGTTTCCTTCTTTCTGCTGGGTTGGTGATGAGCGTTCAGTTGCCACGCCGCAAGCATGTGCCAACGGCCGCTTTTTCAAAACGCCTAACCCGTGGTTTGTGGATTTATCTGGCGACGCCACGATTGCGCGGGGTGCTGGCGCTGTATGTCGCCGTTGCGGCCGCGACGGCGATGGTGATCGTCAACACGGTTGTCTTGGTCAAAGACGTGTTGGGGCAGGGCGATGGTTTGGTGGCCGTTTTCTTTGCCGCAAGCGGGTGCGGTTCGATGGTGGTGGCGTTGGTCTTGCCCAAGCTGTTGGGGGAAACATCGCCGCGCCCGGTGATGTTGGTTGGTGGAGTGATACTGTCTTTTGGGCTTGGGGTGGCGGCGCTTAGCAATGAGATGTGGGTTGGCTTGATCCTTTGGTTTGTGATCGGAGCCGGGGCATCTCTCATTCAGACGCCAACAGGGCTTTTGTTGACACGATCTTGTCATAGCGAAGATCGTCCAGCGGTGTTCGCGGCGCAGTTTGCTCTGTCTCATTCGGCTTGGTTGCTGGCTTATCCAATGGCCGGCGTGTTGGGCGGTTTGATGGGTCTTCCATTGAGTTTTGCTGTGATGTCGGGGCTGGCGGTTTTAGGTGTGTTGGGCGCGGTTCTTTTATGGCCTGCCGCTGATCCGCAGGTTGTGGAGCATGAACACGACAGAGCGACGCCTCCGCATTCGGACGGGGTTGTTGACCAAACAGATGGGTTAAATCATCATCGGGCCTATCGTCATCGACACGTCTTTGTCATTGATGATGCGCACCCAAGTTGGCCAAGGTCGTGATCGGCCGGTGAACAGGTCCTATTGGGCGAGTGCGAGCGCCGACAAAATCCTTGGAAGGATTTTGCAAATTCCATGCATGGAATTTGGATGCGCCTGCCGGTCGATTGGCGCAAAATAGCCTCTGATGGGTAAGAGTTGGTGTTGCAGTTGGCTGTGCATTTGGCCAACCCTGTTTGGCGAATTTCCCTGACGCCTGTGACCCCCTGTGCCAATGCCCCCTGAGCGACGATGAGGGGCACCAGATAATAAAGACCGGAATCGACGTAGGCGAGATTTTTATCGTTGCTCTGCCTTGCCGGCGAGATGCTCAATTTATAGGCATCTCCTCTGGGCTAAGATTTCAGGCTGGCATTGAATGTGGGTCGATAGTTCGCTTAAGTCTTTTTGTAAGTATCAGAAATTATTAAAATAATAGTGAAGGTATTCCCATTTTTGACTCCGCTTGCAGGGCATTGTTAAGCAAAGATCGAAAGTTAAAATATATAAAGTTTAGGTTTAAAATATTTTTGCTTGAAATAGATAATTTCCCTGTTACGGTTTTCCCATCAAAGATCGTTTGGGGGATAAAATGCGGTACGCGTGTCTTGGTGGTGGTCCGGCCGGATTGTATTTTGCAATCTCGATTAAACTGCGTCAGCCCGATGCAGAGGTTGTGGTTTTTGAGCGCAATCGCCCTGATGATACCTTTGGTTGGGGTGTGGTTCTCTCCGATGAAACTTTGGACAATCTTGCCCAGAACGACGCGGCAAGCGCCGCCGCCATACGGGAACATTTTGCTTATTGGGATGACATTGCTGTTCATCACAAGGGGCAAAAGATGCTGTCCACCGGGCATGGGTTTTGCGGCATCGGGCGCAAACAATTGCTCTTGGTTTTGCAAGATCGGGCGCGCGCGCTTGGTGTTGATCTGCGCTTTGAATCCGAGGCGCGTCCCGCCACCGAATATGCCAAAGACTTTGACGTTGTCGTGGCCAGTGATGGGTTGAATTCCAAGACCCGCACCGAGCTTGCCGATCGTTTCAAACCCGAAATTGATACCCGCAAATGCCAATTTGTCTGGCTTGGCACCCATCAAAAATTTGATGATGCCTTTACCTTTATCTTTGAAGAGACGGACAAGGGCTGGGTTTGGGCGCATGCCTATCAATTTGACGATGACACGGCGACGTTTATCGTCGAATGCACCCAAGACACCTTTGATGCCTATGGGTTTGGTGACAAAAGCCAGCAGCAGACCATCGAGATTTGCCAAGAGATTTTTGCCGATCATTTGGATGGTCACGCCTTGATGACCAACGCCAATCACATTCGCGGCTCGGCATGGCTGCAATTCCCTCGGGTTCTTTGCGAAAACTGGAGCGCGGATAACATCGTTTTGCTCGGCGATGCCTCGGCGACGGCGCATTTTTCGATTGGCTCGGGCACCAAGCTGGCCTTGGAAAGCGCCATTGCTTTGGCTCAATACATTGCGGACGAGCCAACGCTCGGGGCCGCTTTCGCCAAATACCAAGATCAGCGGCGCATCGAAGTGTTGCGCCTGCAATCGGCGGCGCGCAATTCGGTAGAATGGTTCGAGGACGTGGAGCGTTACCTCGACCTTGATCCGGTTCAACTCAACTATTCGCTTTTGACCCGCAGCCAGCGGATCAGCCATGAAAACCTACGTGAGCGTGATCCGAAATGGTTGGCCGAGGCCGAAGATTGGTTTCAGGTTCAGGCTGGAGGAACGAGCAGAGAGACGCCGCGCGCGCCAATGTTTGCGCCGTTTCAGTTGCGCGATATGCCCTTGGAAAACCGTGTGGTTGTGTCTCCGATGGCGCAATACAAGGCGGTTGATGGCTGTCCGACCGATTGGCATCTGATCCACTATGGGGAACGCGCCAAGGGCGGCGCGGGGCTCATCTATACCGAAATGACCTGTGTCTCGGCGGATGGCCGGATTACACCGGGCTGCCCCGGATTATATGCGCCTGAGCATGAAACGGCATGGGCACGGATCAACGATTTTGTGCACGCCGAGACCGACGCCAAGACCTGTTGTCAGATTGGCCATGCCGGGCGCAAAGGCTCAACCCGAGTGGGATGGGAGGGCATGGATCAGCCCCTTGAAACCGGCAATTGGGAGCTGATCAGCGCCTCGGCCCTTCCTTGGACAGAGGGCAACGCCACGCCGCGCGACATGACCCGGGCCGATATGATTACCGTGTGTGATCAGTTTGTGAAGGCCACCGATATGGCCGCGCGCGCCGGGTTTGACATGATCGAGCTGCATGCCGCCCATGGCTATTTGATCTCGTCCTTTATCTCGCCCCTGTCCAATTTGCGCGGCGATGACTATGGCGGCTCGCTTGAAAACCGGATGCGTTATCCGCTTGAGGTCTTTGCGGCCATGCGCGCCGCTTGGCCCGCCGACAGACCGATGTCGGTGCGAATTTCGGCCAATGATTGGATGGGCGAGGCGGGTGTTACCGCGCAAGAGGCGGTTGAGATCGCCAAGATGTTTAGCGCCGCGGGGGCAGATATTATCGACGTTTCAGCCGGGCAAACCTCGCCCGAGGCCAAGCCTATCTATGGCCGTATGTTCCAGACCCCGTTTAGTGACCGAATTCGCAACGAAGCCGGGCTTAAAACCATGGCGGTTGGCAATATCTATGAGCCCGATCATGTCAATTCGATCCTGATGGCGGGGCGCGCCGATCTTGTCTGTTTGGCGCGGCCGCATTTGGCCGATCCTTATTGGACCCTGAATGCCGCCACGGCGCTGGGGGATCGTCAGGAAATCTGGCCCAAACCCTATGAGGCCGGGCGGGATCAGGCCTGGCGGTTGGCCGACAAAGACGCGGAAACGGCGGGCCGGGTATGAGCGTTGCCGACAAACACATCGTTGTGACCGGCGGCGGCACCGGGGTTGGCGCGGCCATCGCCGAAACGCTGGCCCATGAGGGGGCCAAGGTCACCATTTTGGGCCGTCGCGAGGCACCGTTGCGCGAGGTGGCCAAACAACACAAATTCATCGGCTATGCGACCTGCGATGTCACCGATGCCAGCGCCGTCAAAGCGGCCTACCAACAGGCGCGCGGGCTAAACGGCCCGATATCGGCGGTGATTGCCAATGCCGGGGCGGCGGTGAGCGTACCCTTTGCCAAAACCAGCGCTGAGGCCTTTCAATCCATGTTGGATGTGAACCTAACCGGTGTCTTCAACTGCTTTCAGGCGGCTTTGTCGGACATGGAGCAAATGGGCGAAGGGCAGATGATTGCCATCGCGTCCTCGGCCGGGCTCAAAGGCTATCCTTATGTGGCGGGGTATTGCGCTGCCAAACACGGGGTCGTGGGACTGACCCGCGCCTTGGCCCATGAATTGGCGAGCAGCGGCATCACCGTGAATGCCGTCTGCCCCGGTTTTGTGGATACGCCCATGTTGGACCGGTCGATCACCAACATCAGCGAGAAGACCGGGATGAGCGCCGAAGATGCGGCGAAATCGCTCAAACGCGGCAATCCGCAAAAACGTTTTATCGAGGTTGATGAGGTCGCGGGGGCGGTGCTCTGGCTGTGCTCAAACGCGGCGCGCTCGGTTAATGGTCATGCTCTGAGCCTGACCGGAGGGGAAATATGAGCCAGAAACCCAATACCCAAGTGCCAGAACCCGCCTCCAAAGACCGCCTGCGGCTGTGGCTGCGGTTGCTCAAAGCCAGCCGTCTGGTCGAGGCGGAGTTGCGCGAAAACCTACGCCAGGAATTTGGTGCGACCCTGCCGCGCTTTGACGTGATGGCGGCCCTGTCGCGTTATGACGAGGGTCTCAAGATGAGCGCGCTTTCCGGTGTGTTGCGGGTTTCAAACGGCAATGTCACCGGCATTGTTGATCGTTTGACCGAAGAGGGGCATGTGGTGCGCGTGGCTGTGCCCGGAGATCGCCGGGCGTCAAAAGTGTGCCTGACCGACCAAGGCCGGGCTGAATTTGCCCGCCAAGCCGCCGCCCACGAAACATGGGTCGATGAGATGTTGAGCAGTTTTGATCAGGACGAGGCCGCCGTCTTGGCCACCCGTCTAGACAACCTTGTGACCACCCTAACCGAAGGAGAGGATTGATGCGCACAGATGTAACGCATTTTCGCTGTGACATCCGCGATGGGATCGCCTTTATCGCGCTTGACCGACCGGATCGCAAAAACCCGCTCACCTTCGAAAGCTACGCCGAGCTGCGCGATTGGTTCCGCGATTTGGCCTATGCCGATGACGTCAACGCGGTGGTGTTTGGGTCAAACGGCGGCAATTTCAGCTCAGGCGGGGATGTGCATGACATTATCGGCCCGCTGACCAGAATGTCGATGAAAGAGCTTTTGGCCTTTACCCGGATGACCGGCGATTTGGTCAAGGCCATCGTCAATTGCACCAAACCGGTGATTGCCGCGATTGACGGGGTCTGTGTTGGGGCCGGCGCGATTATCGCCATGGCATCCGACCTGCGTATCGCCACACCGGACGCGAAATGCGCGTTTTTGTTCACCCGCGTTGGGTTGGCGGGCTGTGACATGGGGGCCTGTGCGATCTTGCCTCGGATCATCGGTCAGGGCCGCGCCGCCGACTTGCTTTATACCGGGCGCTCGATGAGCGCCGAGGAAGGCGCGGCATGGGGGTTTTACAACTCTGTTGTCGCGGCGAATGCCCTTGAGGAGGCCGCGGAAACCTTGGCAACCCGCATCGCGGCGGGTCCGAATTTTGGTCACATGATGACCAAGACCATGCTGGCGCAGGAATGGTCGATGTCTATCGAACAGGCGATTGAGGCCGAAGCCCAAGCCCAAGCGATTTGTATGCAAACGGCGGATTTTGAGCGCGCCTATCGCGCCTTTGTCGGCAAAGAAAAACCTATGTTTGAGGGCAACTGATGGCGGATCAAAGCTTTCTGTCTTGGCCGTTTTTTGAGGATCGGCACCGCGACTTGGCCGAGGGTCTGGAGACTTGGGCCAAAGCCAAGATCACCGATGTTGATCATGCGGACACCGATCAAACCTGTCGCGATTTGGTTGCAAGTCTCGGGGCGGCTGGGTGGTTGGATCACACCGCGTCGCCTGCTGGAAATTTGGATGTGCGCAGCCTGTGCCTATCTCGCGAAACATTGGCCCGACATGACGGTTTGGCGGATTTTGCCTTTGCAATGCAGGGGCTTGGCACCGGGGCGATTTCGCTTTTTGGCAGCGACGAACAAAAGGCCGCGTGGCTCCCGCTCACCCGCTCCGGCACCGCGATTTCGGCCTTTGCGTTGACAGAACCGCAATCGGGGTCGGACGTCGCCAATTCGACAATGACCGCAACGCTGGACGGCGATAGTTACGTTTTGAACGGCGAAAAGACTTGGATTTCCAACGGCGGCATCGCCGATGTTTATACGGTGTTTGCCCGCACCGGCGACGCACCGGGGGCCAAGGGGCTGTCGGCATTTGTTGTCCCGGCTGACACGCCCGGATTGCGCGTTACAGAACGGCTCGGCACCATCGCTCCGCACCCTTTGGCGACGCTGGAGTTTCGCGATTGCCGCATCCCGGTCAGCGCCCTCATCGGGGCCTCGGGGCAGGGGTTCAAGATCGCCATGTCGGTGCTCGACGTGTTTCGCGCTACGGTTGGCGCCGCGGCGCTTGGCTTTGCTCGGCGTGCGCTTGATGAGGCTGTCAAGCGCGTTCAGTCGCGTCAAATCCAAGGGGCCCCCTTGGCGGATTTGCAGATGGTTCAGGGGCATATCGCCGATATGGCACTGGATATCGACGCGGCGGCTTTGCTCATCTATCGCGCCGCATGGACCAAGGATAGCGGTGCGCCGCGTATCACCCGCGAAGCGGCTATGGCCAAGCTTTTTGCCACGGATCATGCCCAAAAGATCATCGACAAGGCGGTGCAATTGCATGGCGGCGATGGGGTGCGATCCGGCGAAACGGTCGAACGGCTTTATCGCGAAATCCGGGCGTTGCGCATCTATGAAGGTGCCTCCGATGTCCAACGGATCATCATCGCCCGCCAGACCCTAGCCGAACTCGGAGGCCAGACATGACAACTGATCCAGAACAGCACGGGGCCAAGACCGATTTTTCGCAAAAGATGTCCTACGGCGATTACCTTCATATAGATCAAGTCATTTCGGCCCAGCATCCTTTGTCCGAGGCCCATGACGAAATGCTGTTTATCGTCCAGCATCAAACCTCTGAGCTGTGGATGAAACTGATGCTGCATGAGCTTGGTGCAGCGCGGGCCGATATCGCATCGGATCAGCTCCCGGATGCGTTTAAAAAGCTGGCCCGCGTGTCGCGGATCATGGAGCAGCTCAACAACGCATGGGACGTTCTGCGCACCATGACGCCGAGCGACTACACAAGTTTTCGCGATGATCTGGGGATGAGCTCGGGGTTTCAGTCCTTACAATACCGTTTGATCGAATACGCGTTGGGCAACCGCAATTTGGCGATGTTGAAACCACACGCCCATGATCCAAAGGGCACCACCCGGCTAGAGACAGAGTTGGCCGAGCCGACGCTGTATCAAACCGTTTTGTCCTATGCGGCGGCGCAGGGGCATGACGTGCCCACCAACGCAATCGCAACCCCGGCGCAAGCGCCGCATGAGGCCATTCCAGAGATCCGAGCCATGTGGGCCAAGGTGTATGCAGATCCCGCAACCCATTGGACGCTCTATGAAATGGGCGAAAAACTTGTCGATCTTGAGGATTATTTCCGCCGCTGGCGTTTCAACCATGTGACCACGGTTGAGCGGGTGATTGGCTTTAAACGCGGCACCGGGGGCACCGGCGGTGTCGACTATCTCAAAATGATGCTGTCGGTCGAACTCTTTCCAGAGCTTTGGCACGTTCGCACGGAACTCTAGGGGAATTCATGCTGGGACCATCCGCTCATATCGACACGTTTTGCCGCGATAACCTTCCGGCGCTCGAGGATCAGCCTGACTTTCTACTCGACGGGTTTGACTATCCTGACCGGTTGAATGTCGGGGCCGAACTGACCGATGCCATGGTGGGGCGTGGCTTTGGGGATCATACGGCGCTTATCGGCAATGGTCGGCGGCGCACCTACAAAGAGCTGAGCGATTGGACCAATCGGTTGGCCCATGTTCTGGTCGATGATCTTGGGGTGAAACCGGGCAATCGAGTGTTGATCCGCTCTGCCAACAACCCGGCCATGGTGGCCTGTTGGCTGGCGGCGACCAAGGTGGGCGCGGTTGTGGTCAACACCATGCCAATGCTGCGCGCGACGGAATTGACTGCGATCATCGACAAGGCCGAGATCAGCCATGCACTTTGTGATACGCGCCTCTTGGATGAGCTGGAAACCTGTGCGCAGACGTCGCACTTCCTCACGTCTGTCACTGGGTTTGATGGCACCTCGAACCACGACGCCGAGCTGGACCGCCTGGCGCTTGAAAAACCGGTGCAATTTGATGCGGTAGAAACAGGGCGCGATGACGTTGCGCTGCTTGGGTTTACTTCGGGAACAACCGGGTCGCCCAAGGCGACGATGCATTTTCATCGCGACCTTCTGATCATCGCCGATGGCTATGCACGAGAGGTTCTTGGCGTCACCCCTGATGATGTTTTTGTCGGCTCGCCGCCTTTGGCGTTCACCTTTGGACTTGGCGGACTGGCGTTGTTCCCACTGCGTTTTGGGGCGACGGCGACCTTGCTGGAAAACGCAGCCCCGCCGCAGATGATTGAAATTATTCAGAAATACAAGGCGACGGTGTGCTTTACCGCGCCCACCGCCTATCGCGCCATGTTGGCCGCGATGGAGCAGGGGGCCGATTTATCATCGCTGCGGGCGGCGGTTTCGGCGGGGGAAACCTTGCCTGCGCCCGTCTATCAGGACTGGATGGATAAAACCGGCAAACCGATGCTTGACGGCATTGGCGCGACCGAACTTTTGCACATCTTTATCTCCAACCGATTTGACGATCATCGCCCGGCCTGTACCGGAAAACCGGTGCGCGGCTATGAGGTGAAAATCGTCGGGCCAAAGGGCGAAACGCTCGCCGCTGGTGAGGTTGGCAGGCTTGCGGTGCGCGGCCCGACCGGGTGTCGCTATTTGGCGGATGAGCGTCAGCAGGGATATGTGCAGGATGGCTGGAACATCACTGGCGATGCCTTCCAGATGGACAAAGATGGCTATCTGCATTTCGCGGCGCGCAACGACGATATGATCGTGTCTGCGGGCTACAATATTGCCGGGCCCGAGGTCGAGGCGGCCTTGCTCTCGCATCCGGCGGTCAAGGAATGCGCGGTGATCGGTGCCCCAGACGAGGCGCGCGGCATGGTGGTTGAGGCGCATGTGGTGTTGGCCACACCCAGCAGCGCAAAGGATTTGCAAGACCACGTCAAAGCCACCATCGCCCCCTATAAATACCCGCGTTCGGTGGTGTTTTGTGACGCCCTTCCCAAAACCCAGACCGGGAAAATTCAACGTTTCCAACTCAAACCGGGGGGCGCGCGCGAGCACTAGAAATCAACCAAATGATAAAAGACTGTTGACCCTGTCGGTTTTGCATAGATCAATGCAGCCCTGTTAGCGGTCTCACGGCCCGAAAAGAAACCCGCCCTAGCCGCCGTCAGAGCGACACACGCGGACCAACAAGGAGTAAAGACAGATGAAATTGAAAGCACTTGCATTGGCCAGTTGCATGGCGGCCCTGACCGCCCCGGTGGCGGCCGAAGGTCTCAAAGTTGGCATGATAACGACCCTGTCTGGGGGCGGTGCGGGCCTTGGTATTGATGTGCGCGATGGCTTTATGCTTGCCGTGTCGCAAGCCGATCGCAAAGACATCGAAGTGGTGATCGAAGATGATCAGCGCAAACCCGATATCGCCGTGCAATTGGCCGACAAGATGATCCAATCGGAAAAGGTCGACGTGCTGACCGGGATCATTTGGTCGAACCTTGCCATGGCCGTGGTTCCCGCCGCAGTCGCGCAGGGTAAATTCTACCTCTCGCCCAATGCCGGTCCGTCGGTATTGGCGGGCAAGGGCTGTAACCCCAACTACTTCAACGTCGCATGGCAAAACGACAACCTGCACGAAGCAGGCGGGGCCTATGCCAATACCGCCGGTCTCAAAAATTCCTTCATCCTCGCACCGAACTACCCGGCGGGTCAGGACGCGTTGACCGGTTACAAACGCATGTACGAAGGCGAGTTGGCCGGTGAATTGTTCACCAAGCTCGGTCAGACCGACTACGCCTCGGAAATTGCGCAAATCCGTGCCTCTGGTGCCGATAGCGTCTATTTCTTCCTGCCCGGCGGCATGGGAATTTCCTTCCTCAAGCAATATGCCGATAGCGGTTTGGACATCCCTGTTGTTGGTCCGGCTTTCTCCTTTGATCAGGGGATTTTGCAGGCGGTTGGTGATGCCGCGCTGGGTGTGGTGAACACCTCGCAGTGGAACAAAGACATCGACAACGCCACCAACGCGCAGTTCGTCAAAACCTTCCAAGAGGCCTATGGTCGCTTGCCTTCGCTTTATGCGAGCCAAGGGTTTGACACCGCCAACCTGTTGATGAGCGCCATGGATGTGGCCGATGTTTCGGATGCCGATGCCTTCCGCTCCGCACTTCAGGCGGCGGATTTTGATAGCACCCGCGGGGACTTCAAATTCGGTTCCAACAACCACCCGGTCCAAGACATCTATGTGCGCGAAGTGATCAAAGAGGGGGACGTCTTTACCAACAAGATCATCGGAACGGCGCTGTCGGATCATGCGGATGTTTACGCGGCTGACTGCAAATTCTAAATCAACCCGGTCCGGGCGCATGGGTGCCCGGACCACTCGAACGGATCTCCTCGCATGTCTATGATACTTCTCGCCGAACAGGTCCTGAACGGCCTGCAACTTGGCGTCATGCTCTTTGTCATGGCGGCTGGTCTGACGCTGGTTTTCGGCGTCATGGGCCTGATCAATCTCGCCCATGGCTCGCTCTTTATGATCGGGGCCTTTGCGGCGGCGGCGGTGGCCGGGGCGACCGGGTCGTTCCTATTGGCTCTGATTGCGGCGCTCTCTGCGGCGGCGGCGGTGGGGGCCTTGGTCGAGGTTGTGGTGATCCGACGGCTTTATGATCGTGATCATCTCGATCAAGTTTTGGCCACCTTTGCCCTGATCCTGATCTTTTCCGAAGGCACGCGCTGGATCTTTGGCTCCTTCCCGCTGTTTCTTAACATACCGCCCTACCTTGCCGGTCCTGTAACCCTTCCCGGCGGTATCGAATATCCGCTCTATCGCCTGACCCTGATCGCCATTGGCCTGTCGATTGCGGCGGCGCTTTTCTGGCTGATCAACCGCACGCGGCTGGGCATTCAAATTCGCGCCGGTGAAAATGACCGCGAGATGATCGCGGCGCTCGGCGTTGATATTTCTAAACTCTACACCATCGTCTTTGCGCTAGGCGCAGCGCTGGCCGGACTTGCGGGGGCGCTCGTTGGTGCGATCCAATCGGTTCAGGTCGGCATGGGCGAACCGGTTTTGATCCTCGCCTTTGTGGTGATCGTGATTGGCGGCATCGGTTCAATCAAAGGCGCGTTGATCGCTGCCATTCTTGTTGGCCTGACCGACACCTTGGGCGGCGTGTTGCTTCCCGCCTTGTTCAAACAGTTTTTGGAGGCCTCGGCGGCCACATCCATCGGCTCTTCGCTGGCCTCTATGGCGATTTACATCCTCATGGCGGTGGTGCTGATCTGGCGCCCAACCGGTCTTTTCGGAGCGCGTGCCTGATGCCCCAGATGACACGCGAAACCCTGTTTAATCTTGCCATGATGGCCGGCTTGATCCTCTTCCCGCTTTGGGCGTGGATCGCCGATGAACCCTTTATGATCACTCTGGCGACCAAGGCGGTCATCCTCGCACTGGCCGGTGTTGGCCTCAACCTTGCCTTGGGTCTTGGCGGGTTGGTAAGCCTTGGCCACGCGGCGTTTTTCGGCCTTGGCGGCTATGCCATGGGCATTCTGGCCAGCCACGCCCAAAGCTATAGCCCAATCCTTGAAACCCCATTTGTGATCGAAGGCACCAAGTCGATGCCGGTGATCTGGTTGACCGCCATCATCTCCTCGGGCCTTGCGGCTTTGGCGATTGGCGCGCTGTCTTTGCGCACCTCTGGGGTCTATTTCATCATGATCACGCTGGCCTTTGGCCAAATGCTGTTCTTCTTCGCGATTAGCTGGCCGGCCTATGGCGGCGAAGATGGCCTGTCGATCTATGTGCGCAATGGGTTTCCCGGCCTCAACACGCTTGATCCGATCCAGTTCTACGGCATCTGTTTCACCGTCCTGACCATCGTGCTGATCCTTTGCGCGCGTCTGGCCAAATCGCCCTTTGGTCTTGCCCTGAACGCGGCACGTCAAACCGCCGAACGGGTCGAAACCGTTGGCATTTCGCCCTACAAACTGCGCCTTGTGGCCTTTACCCTGTCGGGGATGATCACCGGCTTGGCGGGCGCGCTCTTTGCTGATCTCAACCGTTTTGTCAGCCCGACGATGTTCAGCTGGCAAACCAGCGGTGAGATCATGGTGTTCATCATCATCGGCGGTGTGGCGCGGCTTTTTGGGCCGGTGGTTGGCGCGGTGATCTTTATTGCGTTGGAACATTTGCTTGGCGGTCTGTCCGACTATTGGCACATCTATCTTGGCATTTTGTTGCTGTTGATTGTGCTGTTTGCGCGCGGCGGTGTCATTGGCACACTGGCGGGAAAGGAGAACGCACATGACTGAAGTCCTCCTTGAAACCCGCAATGTTTCCAAAAGCTTCGGGGCCCTACAGGCCAGCAAAAACGTGAGCCTCGATTTGCGCGCCGGGGAAATCCACGCCTTGATCGGCCCCAATGGCGCGGGCAAATCGACCTTGATCAAACAAATCGCCGGTGGCTTGAAGCCGGATGCGGGCAGGGTGCTTTTGCAGGGCCAAGATGTCACCGGTCTCAACACCGCGGCTCGGGCGAAACGCGGCCTTGGCCGGACGTTCCAAATCTCGGCCCTCGCCATGGAAGACACGGTGTTGCAAAACGTCGTTCTGGGCGCGCTGGGGGCGGGGGGATCGCCCTTTCGCTTCTGGAAACCCGCGTTGAAAAACCCCGACTTGCGTGCGGTGGCCGAAGAGGCGCTCACCCGCGTTGGCCTGCAAGATCACGCCACAACCCGCACCGCCGAATTGTCACACGGTCAACGTCGTCAACTCGAGGTCGCCGTGGCATTGACCCTGAAACCCAAGGCCTTTGTCATGGATGAACCCATGGCCGGGCTTGGCACCGAAGGGTCCAAACGCCTGACCACCTTCTTGGATGGCCTGCGATCCGAGGCCCCAATCCTCTTGGTGGAACATGACATGGACGCGGTTTTTGCATTGGCCGATCGGATTTCCGTTCTGGTCTACGGCGCGGTGATCGCGACGGGCACGGTGGCCGACATTCGCGCCAATCCGGATGTGCGTGCCGCCTATTTGGGGGACGAAGAATGACCCTTTTGACTGTCGACAACATCACCGCGTCATACGGCGCAACACAGGCCTTGTTTGGCGTGTCGCTGTCTTTGGACCATGGCGAAGTTCTCGCGCTGATGGGGCGCAACGGCATGGGCAAATCCACCACCGTCAAAACCATCTGCAAACTTTTGCCGGTCACGTCGGGTCAGGTACGCTTGTCCGGCCAAGATCTGGCGCGAATTCCGTCGCACAAGGTGGCCCGGCTTGGCGTTGGTCTGGTTCCCGAAGGGCGCCGGTGTTTTGCCAGCCTATCGGTCACCGAAAACCTCATTGCCGCCGCCCGTCCGGGCCATTGGGACGAGGCGCGCGTGGCCGACTTATTCCCACGCCTGTCTGAGCGCCGCGATCAATCCGCCGCGTCCTTGTCGGGCGGTGAACAGCAAATGTTGGCAATTGGTCGCGCGTTGATGACCAACCCGCGCCTGTTGATTTTGGACGAGGCCACGGAAGGGCTGGCCCCCTTGGTGCGCCAAGAAATCTGGGCGGCTGTGGCCAAGTTGAAACGCGACACCGGCATGGCCATTCTGGTGGTCGATAAATCCCTGCGTGAGTTAGGACAAGTTGCTGATAAGGCCGTGATTTTGCAACGTGGCGAAGATGTCTGGTCGGGCGCGATGGCGGCCCTGAACGACGACGTCACCAATCAGTTTTTGGGGGTGTAGCCATGGGGTTTGACTATCCTCAAAAGGTGCTGTTCAAACATTGCGACCCGGCGGGAATCGTCTTTTATCCGCGCTATTTCGAGATGATCAACGACTGTGTCGAGGCGTTTTTTGATCAGGTTCTAGACTATCCGTTTGAAATTCTGTTGCAGAGCGCCGGGGTGCCCACGGCGGAAATTCAGACCCGGTTTCTGGCCCCAAGCCGCCATGGCGATGCGCTTGTTTTAACCCTAGTTGGCGTGCGTTCGGGCACCAAAAGCTTTACCCTGACTATCACCGCCAATTGCGGTGATGAGACGCGTTTTGCCGCCACATCCACCCTTGTTTACACCGATGCCCATGGCGCGTCCCAGCCATGGCCCAAAGCGGTGAAATCCAAACTCGACGCCTTTACCGGAGAGAGCACATGAGCAATCAGATCATTCACCCAGACGGCTGGGCCCCTGCCAAAGGCTATGCCAATGGCGTGCTAAGCGCCGATGGCGTGCTTTATGTTGGCGGCCAGATTGGCTGGACCGCCGAGCAGGTGTTTGAGGCCCATGATTTCATTGGCCAGATGGAGCAAACCCTCCGCAATATTCTGGCGGTGGTAGAGGCCGCTGGCGGTAGCGCCGCTGATATCACCCGCCTGACGTGGTTCGTCAAATCCAAGAAAACCTATCTCGCTCATCAAGCCGAGGTCGGACAGGCCTATCGCAAAATCTTGGGCCGCAATTTCCCCGCCATGTCGATGCTGGTCGTGGCCGATTTGATCGAAGACGAGGCCCTGCTCGAAATCGAAGCCACGGCGCATATTTCCAAAGGGTGAACCAATGCGTGTATTGAGTTTTGTTTTTGCGATCAGCCTGTTGGGGACCGTGGCACAGGCGGCGCCGCTTTGTGTTTGTCTAAAGTGTCTATCAGGAGATTATCGCAGTTTTTACCTTGTCGCGGGATCAATGAAGCCGACCATGGAACCCGAGGTTTGTTATATCGCGCGGACGGACCTAACGATGGAAGACATTGTTCCAGGCCGTATTGTCGCCTTTCAACATCCTAAAAGACATGTGGAATTCGTGTTTCGGATCGCCGCTCTGGCTGGGCAAACCGTACAAATGGTTGATGGCCGTTTGGTGATCGACGGGGGCGCTATTTCCGCGAAAAAGCTTGATCTGCCATATGTGCAGAAAATGGAACCTGAAGGGGATCAGGGGCATCTGCCTCGTTGTGGTGCTCCGGCCACCCTAGGCGACAGCTGCGATATTGATATCTGGCAAGAAGAGATGAACGGCTACCGCTACCAAACTTTGGATTTGGGTTTGCATCAGCAAGACAATACCGAGGTGTTCACCGTGCCAGACGGCCATGTTTTCGTGCTTGGTGACAATCGGGACAACGCATTGGATAGCCGTTTCAGCGTCGCCAAGGGGGGGCCGGGGGGCATTCCTGTTGGCAATATCCTCGCGGTTTTCGATACCCTGGATGACAAGAATTAAGCTGTCGGTGCAAGCCGACATAAAACCCAAAAAGGATACCTTTTGATGGCCCGTGCTTCTCTCCCTCGCAAAGAGCTTTTCGATATTCCCGAAGGGGTCATCTATCTCGATGGCAACTCTCTGGGCGTTTTGCCGAAAGGGGCCGCGGCCCGCGCCACGCAAGTGATTGAAAACGAATGGGGCAATCAGCTTATCAAAGCATGGAACACCGCCGGGTGGATGGCGCTGCCGCAGGGTGTTGGCGATCGCATCGCCGATCTGCTTGGGGCACCGTCTGGTTCTGTTGCGACTGGCGATACCCTGTCGATCAAAGTTTACCAAGCCCTTGCAGCAGCTCTGAAAATGCGCCCTGATCGCCGGGCTATCCTCTCTGACAACGGCAATTTTCCAAGCGACCTTTATATGGCGCAGGGCCTTATTGGGACCATCGACAAAGGGTACGAATTGCGTACTCCGGCCCCCGAAAATGTCATCGACGCCATCACCGAAGACATCGCTGTGGTGATGCTGACACAGGTTGATTATCGCTCTGGTCGTATGCACGACATGCGCGCCATTACCGAAAAGGCCCATGCCATGGGCGCGGTGATGATCTGGGATTTGGCCCATTCCGCCGGGGCTGTTCCGGTTGATCTCACCGCATCAAACGCCGAATTTGCGGTCGGCTGTAGCTATAAATACCTCAATGGCGGTCCCGGTGCCCCGGCCTTCATTTACGTCCGGCCTGACATCGTCGATACCATCAAACCGGCGCTGTCGGGATGGCTTGGTCACGATGCGCCTTTCGCGATGGAGCTTGATTACCGCCCGGCTATGTCCACCGAACGAATGCGTGTCGGCACCCCGCCGATCCTGCAACTGGCGGTGCTGCAAGAGGCGCTCAAAGCCTGGGACGGGGTGGCCATGGAGGACCTGCGCGCCGCCTCGATCGCCCTGTCCGAGACCTTTGTCCGCGAAGTTGAAGCACGCTGCCCCACACTCACCCTGGCAAGCCCCCGCGACCCGCATCAACGTGGCTCACAGGTGTCCTTTGCCTTTGAAAACGGCTATCCGGCGATGCAGGCCCTCATCGAACGTGGTGTGATCGGCGACTTCCGTGCGCCCAATATCATGCGTTTCGGCTTTACCCCGCTCTACTTGGATGAAAAAGACGTGGTCGCTGCCGCAGAAATCATCGAAGATGTGATCAACAACGACATTTGGCGCGACCCGAAATACCACACCGTGTCGCGCGTAACCTGAAGGATGGACCATGACCTGCCTCTTTGTTCAAATCCAATGCCGCCCCGGCACCACCTACAAGGTCGCCGATGAAATCGCCCTGCGCGAATTTCATTCGGAACTCTATTCGACAAGCGGCCAATACGAACTTCTGATGAAGCTTTATGTTCCCGAAGACGAGGATGTCGGCAAATACATCAATGCCAAATTGATGGATATTGATGGCATTGAACGCACCTTTACCACCCTGACGTTCAAGGCGTTCTAAGCGTCAGATCAATCGCATTTGGGCAGGGGGGATTGAACCTGCAATGGCATAGAGATGGCCTGGACTATGACGTCCGGGCCCATGGCCCCCATGGTTTCCATGCCCTTTAGAATAGCGTTCCGCTCTGCCAAAACTAAATCTGGTGAATGTACTAGGCTTACATGTGTGGTGGCTTTGGTTAAGGCGGCTAAAAGCGCGATGCGAGACAGGTCAATGTCTTGTATCGGTGTCGCGAAATAGGCTTGGGAGGCGTTCGCGACACCAAAGCAGCCCAAGCCTAGGTAAGCTTTTGAAACAAGCCAGAGCATTAGTTCATCGTGTGAAAACTCGGCTGCAAAAGCCAAGCCAAGGGCGATTTGTCCGGTCGGGGACATGCGGCGACCCGGCGCTTCTTGCCTTGCGTACAATGTGACCAAATATTTGGTGATCGGCGAGGTCAAGCGAGGGGTTTCATAGAAATCCGGATCAATGGCAGTGCCAAAGGCGAGAGGCACGTGTTCCGGCAATTCAGGTAGGTGGATTACCGCGCTGTCGAAGCGACGTCGCAACTCCGAAGTCAAGCTTGTGGGGACAAACGCCCGAAAGGCGATAAACACAAAGAGAACAACTAAGATCAAGACAATCAGGGTTGATATAGCCACCCGTTTTAGCACGAGAATCCGGCCTCAGTTGCTTCTGAAAATCCGACTTTCGCCAATCATCTCTTCGAGCGCGGCAATCCTGTCGGTGCTTGAATGCAGGGTCTGAATTTCCGCCACCAAGGCCTCGATCAGGAAATTGATCGCCAGCGTGCTGTCCCAGCTTGAGGGCACTTCGACAAGCGTTCGGAACGTGTGTTTGGCGTATTTTTCAATGGGGCTGCCCCATTGATCGGTGAACAAAATGATATTCGCGCCTTGTCCAACCACCAGACTGGCAAGCCGTTCCAACTCTTTTTCATAGCGCCGGATATCGAACACGATCAAGGTGGCGCGCTCGTCCATATCCAACAAGGATTGCGGCCAAACCGAAGGCGAGCTGTCGAGCAAGCTCACGCCGGGGCGGATGATTTGCAGATGGTTGAAAAAGTAATGGGCATTGGATCGGGTGATCCGCCCGCCAAGCACATAAAGCGTCCGGCTTGGATCGGCCAAAAGCCGCGCCACAAGGTCAAACTCTGCCGGGTCTAGCCGGTCAATTGTGGCGTTGATGTTATGCGACACCGCCATGGCGAACCGGCTAACGATGTGGTCCTTGTTGTCTGTGGTCGAAGGCGCGTCGAGCTTGGCCAGAGGTTCTTTCATCCGCGCGGCGATTTCTTCGCGGATCGCGGCCTGAAAATCTGGGAACCCTTCGAACCCCAACTTGCGCGCCAATCGGATCACTGTGGGGGTCGACACTTCGGCGGCTTCGGCCAATTTGGTGATTGATTGCATCCCCGCCACCAAAGAATCATCCATCAAGACGGCGGTTAATCGGCGCTCGGCCGCCGTGAGTTCTGATTGCTTGTCTCGGATTCTGTCCAACACCAGCCGCTGGTCCTCGGATTTTGACGGATTTTTATTCATAGGCTCGCCGCGTGTAGAGAATGCTACATAATTGTCTTGACAGCAGGGGGGCTGCTGTAGTGATCATTACACGATGGCGCGAATTGAACAACATATAGATACTTGGGGCTGGCCTGCCGCCGCGGTTTACGCAGAACCGGGGCAGGGCGGCTTTGTGCTCGTTTGCGAACATGCCTCAAGTTTTATTCCACCCCACGCAGATGGTCTTGGCCTAAGTGCGGCGGCAAAACTGTCTCATGCCGCGTGGGACATCGGCGCTTTGGACATGGCCAAGCGCCTGAGCATGCGATTGAATTCACCGTTGGTTGCGGGCGAAATTTCGCGGCTGGTCTATGATTGCAACCGCCCACTTGAGGCCCCCGATTGCATTCCCGTCCGGAGCGAAATCTACGATGTGCCGGGCAACAAGGACCTAAGCGAGGCGTGCCGCCAGTCGCGGTTTGACCAAATCCACACACCGTTTCATGATGCGGTTAGCCGTGTTCTGGATGCCTCCGGGGGCGACGTCATCCTTGTGACGATTCATAGTTTCACCCCTGTTTACAATGATTTACCTCGCGTGACGGAGCTAGGCTTCCTAAGCCATAGTGATGACCGAATGGCCCGTGCTTGTCTGGCCCAAGAACAAGAGCGCGGCCGGATGAAAGCCGCGCTGGATGAACCCTATTCCGCCACTGACGGCGTGACCTACAGTTTGCAAAAACATGGCGAAGCGCGCGGTTTGCTCAATGTGATGATTGAGGTGCGCAATGATCTGATCGACACGCCCGCCAAGGCCCAAGCCATGGGCGATCACTTGGCCGCAACCCTGATCGCCGCCAAAAAGGAGCTGACGTCATGAGCGTGCTGCACAGATTTATTCGTGTGGTTGACCGGATCAATTACCGGGTTGGTCGGGTGGCCATGTATGGCATCTTCGTGATGATGGCGATTCTGCTGTGGTCTTCGATCTCCAAAACCTTCTTCAACCCGTCGCTCTGGACGTTGGAAATGGCGCAATTTGCCATGGTCGCCTACTATATATTGGGTGGTCCCTATTCGATCCAGATGGGATCAAACGTGCGGATGGACCTGCTTTATGGCGGCTGGTCAAATAGGCGCAAGGCCGCTGTAGATATCGTTACAGTGATGTTCCTGCTCTTCTACCTTTGCGTTCTGCTTTGGGGGGGGATCGACAGCACCATGTATAGTTTCCAATACGGTGGCGAGCGGAGCCCAACCGCATGGCGCCCCTATCTCTGGCCGATCAAAGTGATCATGTGCACCGGTATAGTGCTCATGCTTCTTCAGGCCCTTTCTGAACTTGCCAAAGATATTCTGCGCCTGCGCGGAGAGGAAATTCCGCATGTCATATGAAATGATCGCGATCTTCATGTTCGCTACAATGATGGCGATGCTTCTGACCGGTCAGCGTGTCTTTGGCGCGATTGGCTTTGTCGCGGTGATTGCAGCGCTGGTGCTTTGGGGTGATCGCGGCGGCTATGATATTGCGTTTTCAAGCGCGATGAAGCTGATGAAATGGTATCCGCTTTTGACCCTGCCGATGTTCATTTTCATGGGATATGTCCTGTCGGAATCCAAGATTGCTGATGATCTTTATAAGATGTTCCATGTCTGGATGGGCGGTTTGCCCGGCGGGCTTGCGATTGGCACCATTGGGTTGATGGTGATGATTTCCGCGATGAACGGCCTGTCGGTGGCGGGCATGGCGATTGGGGCGACGATTGCCTTGCCGGAACTGCTCAAGCGTAACTATGACAAGAAAATGGTCACGGGGGTGGTTCAGGCCGGATCAAGCCTCGGTATCCTTGTGCCGCCCTCTGTCGTTCTGGTTCTCTACGCGATGATTGCCCGCCAACCGGTGGGGCAGCTCTGGCTTGCCGGGGTGGTTCCGGGCCTGATGATGGCGGCCTTGTTCATTCTCTATATCGTGGTGCGCTGTCGCCTGAACCCATCGCTTGGCCCGGCGCTGAGCGCCGAAGAACGCGCCATGCCGCGGGCCGAAAAACTGGCGCTTTTGCGCGCCGGTCTGTTGCCGGTGATGATCTTTGCGACGATGATGGTGCCCTTTGTGAATGGCTGGACATCGCTTGTCGAAAGTTCCGCCATTGGCGCGATCACAGCGTTTTTGGCGGCGGTGCTCAAGGGGCGGATGACGCGGGAAGTCTTTGAAACCTCTGTGAAAATGACCCTTGGCATTTCCTGCATGTTCATGTGGATCATCCTTGCGGCGCTGGCCTTTGGCGCGGTGTTTGATGGGCTGGGCGCGGTCAACGCGATCAAGGACCTGTTCACCGAACAGCTCGACCTTGACCCGTGGATGGTGCTGGTTTTGATGCAGCTGAGCTTTATCATCATGGGCACGTTTCTTGATGACACGGCCATGCTGGTCATCGTTGCGCCTCTATACGTGCCACTGGTCAAAGCGCTTGGCTTTGATCTGATCTGGTACGGCGTGCTTTATACGATCACCACGCAAATTGCCTATATGACGCCGCCCTTTGGCTATAACCTGTTTTTGATGCGCGCCATGGCCCCGCCGGAAATCACCCTGCGTGATATCTATGGCTCGATCCTGCCTTTCGTGCTGGTGATGACCTTTGCGCTGACGCTGGTCATGGTCTTTCCACAGATCGCGCTTTGGCTGCCGCAATATGTTTACGGAAACTAACACCGAAAAGTCACTAAAAAGACCCGGCAAACGGGCGTTCACAAACCCCACTAGGAGGAACGACCATGACGACAAGACGTAAGTTTATCACCACCGCAGGGGCCGGTTTGGCCGCTGCGCCGCTGGCCACACCCGCGCTGGCGCAAAGCACGATCAAATGGCGTATGCAAACCTATGCTGGCCCGGCGTTGGCCGAACATGTGGTGAAACCCGCCATTGATATGTTCAACAAGATCGCTGGCGACCGTATGCAGATCGAGCTGTTCTTTGCTGATCAGCTTGTCCCAACCGGTGAGCTGTTCCGCGCTATGCAGCGCGGCACCATTGATGCGGTACAATCAGATGATGACTCGATGGCCTCGCCCACCGATGTCACTGTTTTCGGGGGCTATTTCCCGTTCGCGTCGCGCTATTCTCTCGATGTGCCGGTGCTGTTCAACCAATACGGCCTGAACGAAATCTGGGATGAAGAGTATTCCAAAGTTGGCGTCAAACATATCTCAGCGGGTGCCTGGGATCCGTGCCATTTCGCCACCAAAGATCCAATCAACTCGCTCGCTGATCTGAAGGGCAAGCGCATCTTCACCTTCCCAACGGCGGGTCGTTTCCTAACCCAATTCGGTGTGGTTCCTGTGACCTTGCCGTGGGAAGACATCGAAGTCGCAGTTCAAACCGGCGAGCTTGACGGCATTGCCTGGTCGGGCATCACCGAAGACTACACCGTTGGTTGGGCCGATGTGACCAACTACTTCCTCACCAACAACATTTCGGGCGCATGGGCCGGATCGTTCTTTGCCAACCAAGACCGCTGGAACGAGCTGCCAGAAGACCTTCAGACCCTGTTCCGGGTCTGCTGTGATCAATCGCATTACTATCGCCAGTGGTGGTATTGGGGCGGCGAAGCCTCCTTGCGTGTTGATGGCACCAAGATGGAGCTGACCACAATTCCAGACGAAGAATGGGCCACCGTTGAAAGCGCGGCCATGGAATTCTGGGACGAAATCGCCGCCGAAAGCCCAACCAAGGCCAAGGTTGTCGAGATCATCAAAAAGTATAACGCTGACATGCAAAAGGCTGGACGGCCTTACCGCTACGGCTAAATAACTCTGCTGCGCCTCAAGCCTTTGGGGCGCAGCACATCAAGGATTGGGATCACGGATATGAGTCAGGTTTTGAGCTTCGAGACGTTGAAGCAACAGGTTGCGGACGGGTCGGTTGATACCGTTCTTGTGTGTCTTGTCGACATGCAGGGCCGCCTGATGGGCAAGCGGTTCCATGCCGGGCATTTTGTTGCCGGAGCTTATGAAGAAACCCATTGCTGCAACTATCTGCTCGCCACTGATCTTGAGATGGCGACGCCCGAAGGCTTTGCCTCGACCAGCTGGGAAAGCGGCTATGGCGATTATGTCATGAAACCCGACCTTGCCACGCTGCGCCCGGTGCCGTGGCTTGATGGGACGGTCATGGTGATCTGTGATGTGCTTGACCACCACACGCACGAAGACGTCCCCCATTCGCCGCGCGCCATTTTGAAGAAACAGGTTCAGCGGCTCGAACATATGGGCCTGACGCCGATGATGGCGACTGAGCTGGAATTCTTTTTGTTTGAGAAGAGCTTGGACGAAATCCGCAAATCCGGTTTCCGTGATCTTGAACCGATTTCCGGCTACAACGAAGATTACCACATCTTTCAGACCACCAAGGAAGAACACGTCATGCGCCCGGTGCGCAACCATCTGTGGAACGCCGGTATTCCGATCGAGAATTCCAAAGGGGAAGCCGAGGCCGGTCAGGAAGAGTTGAACATCAAATACGCCGCTGCGATGGACACGGCCGAGTATCACACCATTGCCAAACACGCGATCAAAGAGATCGCCTGGCAACAGGGGCACGCCGCAAGTTTCCTCCCCAAGTGGAGCCATGACAAGGTTGGCTCGTCGTCTCATGTGCATCAGTCGCTTTGGAAAGACGGGCAGAATGCCTTTTATGACCCAAGTGACAAGCTGGGGATGAGCGCCTTGATGAAGAACTATGTGGCGGGCATGTTGAAATATGCCAGCGATTACACATACTTCCTTGCCCCCTATATCAACAGCTATAAACGCTTCATGAAGGGAACGTTCGCGCCGACGCGGATCATTTGGTCGGTCGATAATCGCACGGCGGGCTTCCGTTTGTGTGGGGATTGCACCAAGGCCGTGCGGATGGAATGCCGGATTGGTGGGTCGGATATTAACCCTTATCTCGCCATGGCGGCGCTCTTGGCGGCGGGGATTGCCGGGATCGAAGAGGGGCTGGAATTGGACGCGCCAACGGTCGGCGATGCCTATTCCGGGGATACGGGTATGATCCCGGTCAACCTGCGCCAAGCGCGCGAAGCCCTGTTGAACTCAGACATGCTCAGCGCGGCCTTTGGTGAGGATGTGGTGACACATTACGCCCGCGCCGCCGAGGTCGAGATCGAAGAGTTTGATCGTGTTGTGACCGATTGGGAAATTGCCCGCGGGTTTGAGCGCGTTTAACGGTTGGGGAGCGAGAGGCCAGCCTCTCGCGCTCTCCGGGACATTTTTTGAAAGAAGAAACCAGAGGTCTGGTTTAGCAGGATGGAGGTTTGGCGATGGGCCAGACGTTGAAGTGCATTTCGCCGATTGACGGGTCGGTTTTTGCGGAACGCGATGTGTTGTCTTTGCAAGCGGCGCAGGCCGAGGTCGCACGGTTGCGCGCAGCGCAGGCCGCTTGGGCGGCACGGCCCTTGGCCGAGCGGGTTGAGCTTGTCATGGCGGGTGTTGCGGCCGTCGGGGCGATGAATGATGAGATCGTGCCAGAGCTTGCCCATATGATGGGGCGCCCGGTGCGATATGGCGGTGAATTTGGCGGTTTTAATGAGCGCGCCAGCCATATGGCCGACATCGCGGCGGAGTCTTTGGCGGATATTTCCGTTGGTGAGGATGAGACGTTTAAACGCTACATCAAGCGGGTGCCGCATGGGGTGGTTTTCGTCGTTGCGCCGTGGAATTACCCATATATGACAGCGATTAACACGGTTGCCCCGGCGTTGATCGCGGGCAACGTGGTGGCGTTGAAACACGCCACCCAGACGCTTTTGGTGGGCGAACGCATGGCGGCGGCGTTCCATTCGGCGGGGGTGCCCAAGGATGTGTTTGCCAATCTGTTTTTGGGCCACGATGTGACCTCGGATTTGATCGCAGGAAATGCCTTTGATTTTGTCAATTTCACCGGATCGGTGGGCGGTGGTCAGGCGATGGAACGCGCCGCAGCGGGCACCTTTACCGGTGTCGGAACCGAGCTTGGCGGCAAGGATCCGGGTTACGTCATGGAAGACGCCGATCTTGATGCGGCGGTCGATACGTTGATTGACGGGGCGATGTTCAATTCCGGGCAATGCTGTTGTGGGATCGAACGGATTTACGTCCATGAGAGCCTTTTCGACGCCTTTGTCGACAAGGCCGTGGCGATTGTGACGGGCTACAAGCTTGGCAATCCTTTGGACGGCGCGACAACGATTGGGCCGATGGCCAATGAACGGTTTGCTGCCGAGGTCCGGATGCAAATTTCTGAGGCCGTGGCCGATGGCGCGACGCCGCATATCGAAAGCTTTGCCGAAGATGATGGTGGTGCCTATCTGACGCCGCAAATCCTCACCAATGTCACCCACGACATGCGGGTGATGCGCGACGAGAGCTTTGGCCCGGTTGTCGGGATTATGAAAGTGTCGTCGGATGAAGAGGCCATTGCGCTGATGAATGACAGCGAGTTTGGCCTAACCGCAAGCCTGTGGACACAGGATATCGACCGGGCGGCGCACATTGGCGATCAGATCGAAACCGGCACCGTGTTTATGAACCGCGCCGATTACCTTGATCCGGGCCTGTGCTGGACCGGCTGCAAAAACACCGGGCGGGGCGGTGGCTTGTCTCAAATTGGGTTCCACAACCTCACACGTCCGAAATCTTACCATCTGAAAAAGGTGACATCATGAGCCTTGTTGGAAACTGGTCCTATCCGACCGCGATGAAATTTGGTCCGGGTCGGATCAAGGAACTGCCCGAAGCCTGTGCCGCCGCCGGAATGAAAAAGCCGCTTTTGGTGACCGACAAAGGATTGGCTGGGTTGCCGATCACCGCCGCCACGCTCGACATTATGGAGGCGGCGGGCCTTGGGCGCGGGCTGTTTTCCGAAGTGGATCCCAACCCGAGTGAGATCAATCTGGATGCAGGTGTTGCCGCCTATAAAGCCGGTGGCCATGACGGTGTGATTGCCTTTGGTGGTGGCTCGGGTTTGGATCTTGGCAAAATGGTTGCCTTTATGGCCGGGCAAACCCGTCCGATCTGGGATTTCGAAGATGTGGGCGATTGGTGGACCCGCGCCGACGCCGATGCGATTGCCCCGATTGTGGCCGTGCCAACGACGGCGGGCACCGGATCAGAAGTCGGGCGCGCCAGCGTCATCACCAATTCGCAGACCCATGTGAAAAAGATCATTTTCCATCCAAAAGTGCTCCCCAGTGTGGTGATTTGTGACCCGGAACTGACCGTTGGCATGCCGAAATTCATCACGGCGGGCACCGGGCTAGATGCCTTTGCCCATTGCGTTGAGGCGTTTTCCAGCCCGCATTATCACCCGATGAGCCAGGGCATTGCCCTTGAGGGGATGCGTCTGGTGATCGACAACCTTCCGCGGGCCTATGCGGATGGAACCGACATTGACGCGCGCGCCAATATGATGAGCGCGGCGGCGATGGGCGCGACGGCGTTCCAAAAGGGGCTTGGTGCGATTCATGCCATGAGCCACCCGATTGGCGCGGTGTTCAACACCCACCACGGCACCACCAATGCGGTCTGTATGCCAGCGGTCCTAGACCTGAATGAACCGGTCATTCGCGACCGATTTGATCGGGCCGCCGGCTACCTTGGACTTGATGGTGGTTACGACGGATTCCGCGCCTTTGTGCAGGAGTTCAACGACAGCTTTGAGATTCCTCGCAAGCTATCGGATATGGGCGTCACATCCGAGCGGATGGACGACCTTGTGGCCATGGCGCTAGAGGATCCGTCCTGTGGTGGCAACCCGGTAGAGTTGACAGCTGTCAACCTAAAAGCGCTGTTTGAAGCTTGCATCTAACATATTGATACAAAACCGAATCGGGGGCGTGCAGCGGTGTTGCACGCCCCTTTTTTGTTAACCGGATTTTCATCAATAGAAGGGTGTTTTAATTCCGATTAAAATACTCGGGTTGACATATTTGACTAAATCACTCAGGTTGCCGCTCAACAGGTCAAGCCACCGAAAATCGGGGGTTTGGCTGATGCAGATCAGACATTCTCAGATTTTCCAGGGACGGACATCTTATGAACAACGCGCGTATCGCAACCACTGTTTTGGCGGGCCTTTTGGGCACCGCAGCGATTGCAGACACCAAGGCCGATGTTTTGGTCAACTATGCCAATATCGCCGAAGCCAAATATGCCGATAGCCTCAGCACCGCGCAGGCGCTTCAGGCGGCTGTTGCGACCCTGATCGCCGAGCCAACAGACGCAAATCTGGCCGCCGCCAAAGAGGCTTGGTTGGCATCGCGCGCGCCTTATCAGCAGACCGAAGTTTATCGTTTCGGCAATGCCATCGTCGACGATTGGGAAGGCAAGGTAAACGCGTGGCCGCTCGACGAGGGTTTGATTGACTATGTCGATGCCTCCTATGGTGGCCCGACCGATGACAACGAGTTGGCGGTTCTGAACATCATCGCAAACCCAACGTTTAGCATCGCGGGCACCGAGGTTGATGCCTCGACCATCACGCCTGAATTGTTGGCCGAGACATTGCACGAAGCTGATGGCGTTGAGGCCAATGTGGCGACCGGCTACCACGCCATCGAATTCCTGCTTTGGGGTCAGGACCTGAACGGTCACGGGGCCGGGGCGGGCGCACGTCCGGCAACGGATTATGCATCGGGTGACGATTGCACCGGTGGCCATTGTGACCGTCGTGGTCAGTATTTGCAGGCCGCAACCGATTTGTTGGTGTCCGATTTGGAATGGATGGTTGCTCAATGGGCCGAGGGTGGCGCGGCGCGCGGCGAGGTTTTGGCCGATGAAGGCCGCGGGATTGTGACCATCCTGACGGGCATGGGGTCGCTTTCCTATGGTGAGCAAGCCGGTGAGCGCATGCGCCTTGGCCTGATGCTTAATGATCCAGAAGAAGAGCATGATTGTTTTTCCGACAACACCCACAACAGCCATTTCTACGATGGTCAAGGCATCCAAAACGTCTATCTCGGTAGCTACACGCGGGTAGATGGCACCAAGATTTCGGGCGCATCTTTGTCGTCTTTGGTGGCCGCGGCGGATGCCGATCTGGACAAGGAATTGACCGGCAAGCTTGCGGTCACCATGGCCGCGCTTGGCGATCTCAAGGCCGCCGCCGATGGCGGGTTTGCCTATGACCAGATGCTCGAAGCGGGCAATGAAAAGGGCGAAGCCTTGATCATGGGCGGTGTCAACGGTCTGGTTGATCAAACCAAATCCATCGAACGGGCCGTGACCGTTCTTGGCCTTGACAACATCGCCTTTGAAGGCTCGGACAGCCTTGATGATCCGGATGCTGTTTTTGAATAAATAACACCGGTGCCGGGGGGGGGACCCCCGGCAACTCCCATTTAGCACAGCGCCAAAATGGATATTGGAATGAAGTCGATGACAGGTATCCCCGATGTTTTCCCGCGCACCCTTGCTGCGGGTCTTTTTGTTTTTGCGACAAGCGCTCAAGTGGCTGGAGAGCCTGCTGGTGATGGGGGTGTTTTGGCGCGTGACCCACATTTGGCGGTGGTTGCGCGCAGTGAGAGCGAGGCCAAACGCATAGCAGCGGTGACGGCACTTGCCTCTGATTTCAGTCAGGCCGAGAGGTTTGAAGAGCGCAGCGCAGGTAAGGCGACGGCGCGGGTTAGGCGCAATCGCGATGCGTTTTCGCAACCTTCGGCCAATATGGCATTTGATCGCCAGATGGATTTCCGTTTGGGCGATGCTTTGTTTGAAAAAATCTGGGTTTCCTCGCCGTCCTCGACCAAGGCCTCCGATGGGTTGGGGCCGTTTTACAATGCGCGCGCGTGCCAGAGGTGCCATGTCAAAGATGGGCGCGGTCATCCACCCGAAGACAATGATGACAACGCGATTTCGATGTTTTTGCGTGTGTCGGTTCCCGGGGGCGAGGCACCCGCGATTGAAGGCTATCACGCCACGCAGCCGCATCCGAACTACGGCGGACAATTGCAGGATGCGACCGTGGGCGGGTTGATGGCGGAATACCGTCTTGAGATCCATTATGAAGAGATCGTGGCCTTTCTGGCCGATGACACGGTGACCCTGCGCAAGCCAACCTATGTTGCGGCCGATCCGGGATATGGTGCCTTTGGTGAGGAGGCGATGTTTAGCCCGCGCGTGGCCCCACAGATGATTGGGCTAGGCTTGTTAGAGGCGATTCCGGCGGCGGATATTCTTGACCTAGCCGATCCCGGTGACGCGGATGGCGACGGGATTTCGGGGCGGCCCAATGTGGTGTGGTCGCGCGAGTTTGATCAACCGATGTTGGGGCGATTTGGCCTCAAGGCCGGGATGCCCACGGTTCACGAACAATCGGCGGCGGCGTTTTCGGGTGATATCGGAATTTCCACACCGCTGTTTCCGGCCGAAAGCGGCGACTGCACCGTCGCACAATCTGAGTGCCGCAATGCCCCGCATGGCGAGGATGCGGAAAGGGACGGGTTTGAAGTTGATCAGACCGGCATGGATTTGGTCACGTTTTACAGTCGCAACCTCGCCGTTCCGGCGCGGCGGAATGTGAATGACCCAGAGGTGTTGCGCGGCAAAGAGATGTTTTACGCGGCGGGGTGCCCGGTCTGTCACCACCCGAAATTTGTCACCCATCGCCTTGAGGATCGCCCCGAGCAGAGTTTTCAGCTTATCTGGCCCTATACGGATATGCTTTTGCACGACATGGGCGACGGTTTGGCGGATAACCGACCCGAAGCGGTGGCCAATGGGCGCGAATGGCGCACGCCGCCGCTTTGGGGGATCGGGTTGACCAAACAAGTCAGTGGACATAGCTATTTTCTACATGACGGGCGGGCGCGGAGCCTGTTAGAGGCTGTCTTGTGGCATGGCGGAGAAGGTCAGGCCGCGCGCGACGCTTTTGCCGAGATGCCTAGCCCGGACCGCGCCGCGCTAATCGCTTTTCTGGAGAGCCTGTGATGAACCGCATCCTTCCTTTTGTTTTGACTGCTGTTCTGGGGGCGCACCCGGTGTGGGCCGATGGGCCGGGGCCAGAGGTGGTGACGCCTTTGATCGCGCAATCGGTGAGCGAACATATCCTGCCGAGAACCCAAGCCTTTGCCCAATCCGCCACCGCGTTGGCCGAGACGGCACAGGATGATTGCACCACTGCGCAGGCGGGGTTAGAGGCCGGATTTCATCAGGCCATGGATGATTGGACCGCGATCAGCCATCTGCGATTTGGACCTACCGAACACGATGACCGGGCCTTTGCGCTGGCGTTTTGGCCCGATGGGCGTGGCAAAACCCCCAAGGTGTTGACCGGGCTGTTGCAATCGGATGCCGATTTGAGCGAAGCGGCATTTCGCGAGGTGTCAATCGCCGGTCGCGGACTTTATGCCATGGAGTTTTTGCTTTTTGACCAAACGGTTATGGATGCCGGAACGGACGCGCGACGGTGCGCGGTGATTGCTGCCGTTGCCACGGATATCGCCGCCAATGCCCAAGCTATCGCGGCGGATTGGCAGGAAGATTTCGGGGATGAGCTTACCAATCCGGGCGCGGGGCGGGTGTATCATACCCCGGCCGAATCCGTTCAGGAGTTGTTCAAAGCGGCAACAACGGGGTTGCAGTTCACCATCGACACGCGGCTTGGCCGCCCTTTGGGAACCTTTGATCGTCCACGCCCGAAACGGTCCGAACTGCGGCGCTCGGAGCGGTCCTTGCGACAGGTCGAGATGTCGGTTGAGGGCACGCAGGAGTTGGCGATGATCTTGGCGCAGGTGAACCCGGCGCTGCGCACACGGATCGGGGCCGCCTATGATCAGGTGCAAGTTTTGATCGACGCGCTGAACGACCCGGTTTTTGCGAGTGTGAGCGACATTCAAGGGCGCTTGCGCGTTGAAATCTTGCAAATCCAAATCGCGGAAACTCGGGATTTGATGTTGGCCGAACTTGGGCCTGCCCTTGGGGTGGGGACCGGGTTTAACGCGCTCGACGGGGATTGATATGACCAGCCGGCGCGGATTTTTGGCCGGTCTGGTCTCGGCCAGTGTGTTACCGGCCCCAAGCTGGGCCGATGTCGGCTCGCCGGGGTTTGTGACCGCCGCAAAAACCTCGTCGGGTGATTTTGTTTTGGTCGGGCTGTCCGATCACTTGGGCGAGCTGTTTCGCTTGCCTTTGCCAAGCCGAGGGCACGCCGCCGCGGCGCATCCTACCCGGCCCGAAGCCGTTGGATTTGCGCGGCGTCCCGGCACCTATGCGCTGGTGATTGATTGCCGAAGCGGAGCGATCAGCGCCCAAATGCAGGCCCCTGAGGGGCGGCATTTTTACGGACATGGGGCATTTAGCGCCGATGGGTCGGTGTTGTTCACATCGGAAAACGATTTTGAGGCCGGACGCGGTGTGATTGGCGTTTGGGATGCGGTGCGCAGCTATCGCCGTATTGGCGAATTTGACTCGGGCGGGGTTGGCCCGCATGAGCTTTCGCTTATGCCGGATGGACAGGCTTTGATTGTCGCCAATGGCGGCATCGACACCCACCCCGATAGTGGCCGGACCAAGCTAAACATTCCGACAATGCGCCCAAATCTAAGCCTGATTGGGCTGGATGGGACGATTTTGGATGTGGCTGAGCCGCCGGTCGCCTTGCGCCGCAATTCCATCCGTCATTTGGATGTCCGCGCCGACGGGCGGGTCGCATTTGGGATGCAATGGCAAAGCGATATGCACACAACCCCACCGCTTGTCGGAACGTATGGGACAGGTCAGGGTCTTGTTATTGCGCCGGAAAACGAGACATGGCGCGACATGCACGCCTATGTCGGAAGCGTCCGTTTTGCCCGAGATGGCACAGATATTGCCGTGACATCGCCGCGCGGTGGTATGGTGGTTGAGTTGGATGCGGATAGTTTGGAACCGGTTGCACGGGTTCTCCGACCCGATGTTTGCGGCGTCGCGTCGCGTGCCGGTTACCTTGTGACAACGACGGGGCAGGGCGGGCTTTTTCGCGATGAAACGCGCATAGGCCAGAGCGATGATCTTGCCTTTGACAACCATCTGGTAGCGATTTCCAGCTAAACCAAAAATCAAACTTGCAATGCCCAATTGTTTTTGTCAGAAATGCATCTGACAGAGCCAGTGCCATGCACCAGCCACTTCGAAACAACGAGCTTTCGGAAAGGCCTGTGTGGCAAGCGAGCATCGCGCAAAATGCGGGGCCACGCCGCCTTTCCGAAAACGAAGGGACGGGCATGTTCACATTTAGGACGAACGACAAATGAGTATTGGAAGATCCCCCAATGGGCGGGGCCAAGCCTATATCCGGGTCAGTGACGCAGGTCTGGACGCGGATGACAGGGATGTTCTCAAGGCGATGCGTTTGGTGTTTCGGACCTTTGCCAATCCGGCAAGTCAGGGATGGACGCAGGGCTTGAGTGTGGTGCGGGCCAGTTTTGCCCATCGCAACGCGGGCGAAGTTTTCCACGGCATTGTTGCGGTCGTTGACGCGCTGCGCAGTGCCCGTCAATCTGGGTTTCACTTTACCAATCCCGATTGCGCCAATTGTTCGCGTTACCTCTGTGATGATGAGCGGCTTTTGATGGGCAGTTTGACCGCCTGTCGTGAAGGGCGCAGAAGTGTGAGCCACGCCAATGCTTTGCTGCTCTGTGAAGGCAATGACACCGGCGCGCTGTTGGAGAGTTTGGGGCAGCTGGCGCGTTTGTTGGCGGTGCAGCCAGACACGTCGGCGCAGTTGAGCGCGGAGAGTTCCAAACCGGGTGGTGCCAAAAAGTCGATGACTTGGCGGTTAAACTGAGCCTTTTGCGCCGTTGTTTTGGCCGGTTAGATCGTAGCGATGCAGGGTTTCAAACTGACCATCGCTGCGCTCTGCGACCAAGGCGATCTGGGTGATCGGATAGGGTTTGGGCAAGGTCGGCAAGCTGCTGTTCAGGGCCTCCTCGGCCAAGCGGGATTGGGGTTTTGACAATTTCCCAGTCAAGGTCAGATGAAATTTGAACTGGTCGAGCACATAGGGATAGCCCCATTTTTGCAAATGGGCGTCTTGTTCTGGCGTGAGACTGGCTTTTCGGCGACGCTCAAGCTCGGCCGGTGTTGACGGGGCGCGAAACCTATCCAAGTCCTGAACAAAGCGTGCGGCGAGATGGGCGAGGTCTGCGGTGTCACCAACGGGGACCAAAGCCCAGAACCGCCCAAGTCTTGCGGGACGAAGCCCGTCAATCTGGACGGCGGGTTGAGAGGCGGCCAAATCCGCGACGGCCTCCTTGAGATCATCCAAACACAGGCCATCAGCAAGGCGAAAGGGTGGTTTCAAAGTGCCATGAAACCCGTATTTGCGCGGTGTTTGAGTGAGGTCGTCAAGGTTGGGGATGTCGAAGTGAGCGACGGAAGTGCCGGTGTCTATATCCCAACCAAGCCAGCGCGCGCCGAAGTCAGCCAGTGGCCCCAATGGCGGCACATAGTAGACTGCAAAACGTGTGTATTCAGACATAGCTGTGTCCCCTTTGGCGTCTCCGCCGGTTATGGCAGAGCCATGTGACAGAAAAATGCCAAGCAACCAAGGGATAGTTAGCCCTCTGGGAGTGTCAGGATGGTGCTTGTGACGCTGTCCTTTGGGCCAATGACACTGCGATAGAAAATCACAAACGGGCGGCTTTCGTCTTGGCTCAGGGTGAGCGAATAGGGGGCCTGCGTCACCACCATTGCGCAGATATTGCCGCCCGTGTTGGTTAGGGCCAGATGCACCGCCTGAGCGTTCTCTGGGACAACTTGCCCAGCCGGAGCCCCGGCGTGCAGGCCAGAGGTGCGCCAACAGCTATTGGTCAACAGTTCGGACCCTGACAGGGTAATGTGACCGTTCTCAGCCGACAATGTCGGCGGGGTTTGAGCCGTTGCCAAGGAGGCGCTTATCATCAGGAGGAGCCCTAAGGCGAGACTTAGGGCGCATCGACTTGGGGCGCATCGACGCGGAAGGGGGAGGTCGCAGACCGGCATGGGTGTCTCCTTTGAGTCTTGGGGCAAAGCCAAAGTCCCCAAACGGTTTCAAGTGCTTTTGCCCCCCGTCGGAAATGTCCCGACTAGGGGCTGATGTGTTGGTTTTCCAATACGTTGCGCATGGCGAGACGGAACAATTGTGCGACCGGTGTGTCGGTTGCCTCGGGACGGGCCATGAGCCCAACCGGCCCTTGGGTTAGGCTTGTGTCAAAGGGCAGTTTCACGAGAAGGCCATCGGCCATTTCACGGGCAACAACGCCGCTGGAAATGATCCAAACTGCGTCGGTATTGCGGGTATACACCCGGCCAAAGGCCCCGGAGACGGTTTCGATCCGGTCGGGAAAATCGCCAACACCATGGGCAATCAGAAACCGTTCCACCAAAGGGCGGATCGCCGACCCGACGGGCGGGAAAAGCACCTGCCAATCGCCAAGACGCTGTAGATCGGGGGCCTTGGCCAAGGGGTGGCCAGCGCGCACAACAAATTCGACATGTTCGGTGTAAAGCTGGGTAAAGCTTATGCCTTGCATGGTGTCAGGGGCCCCCAAACGACCGATGACAAGGTCAAGGTCACCAAGGCGCAGGCGGTCGACCAAATAGTGATGCGGCCCGTCCACCATCGAAAGGGTCGCGCGGGGGGCAAGTTTGCTAAACTCTTCGACGACCGAGGGCATGAGCGAGGCGGCGACACTAGGAAGGCTGCCGACGCGGATCTGTTGGGTGGCGTCTTTGCCGATCTGTTCGATGCCCTGAAGCCCTTGTTGCAGACTGGCCAAGGACATTTGGGCGAAATGCAAGAACACCTCGCCCTGTTGGGTGAGCGAAATGCCAGAGCGATTGCGCAGCATCAAGGGGGTGTCCAAGATGTCCTCAAGCTCTTTGAGGGTTTTGGAAATGGCCGGCTGGGTGAGGAACAGCTTTTCCGCGGCGCGTCTCAAACTTCCCTCACGGGCAATTTCGACAAAGCTTTGGATATGCCTGATCTTGATGCGACGGTCCATTTGGATACCTGTTTCGGCAAGAGTTTGGGTAAACCTATCAGTTTTCTTGCCGAGATGGGTCGCTATTGCAAGGGCCGTTAGGGGCGCGTGGCGGTTTGGATCAGAGCGGCCATGGTTTCGAAATGGGAGGTAAGCGGGCTATTTTTACGCCAGATCATCCCGATGGTGCGGCTCGGCTGTGGGTCTTGAAAATGGGCGACCGAAACCTTGGCCGATTGGGTTTCCGAGGCAATGGCCATTTGCGGGATCAACGTCACCCCAAACCCGGCATCCACCATCCGCACCAAGGTCGATAGCGTGGTCCCATCAAGCGTTTTGGCGCGGGCGGTGGCGGGAATATGGCAAAAAGACAGGGCCTGATCGCGAAAACAATGACCCTCTTCGAGCAGCAACAACCGCATTTTTTGCAAATCAGACGGGTCAGGCACAGGGTTTCCGGCCTCGGCCATCGGGCGCACCAGAACAAAGTTTTCCTCGAAAAGCGGATGTTCGGATAGCCATGGTTCTGAGATCGGCAAGGCAAGAATGGCGGTGTCAATCACCCCATCCGAAAGCTCTTGGATCAGGGTTGGGGTCATTGTTTCGCGGATATGAATATCGGCCTGTGGGTAGGCCGCAGTCAGATCGGTTAGGATGGACGGAAGCAAATAGGGCGCGATTGTCGGGATGATCCCAATCCGCAAGCGCCCTTGCAATTGGGTTTGGGCAGCGCGGGCGAGGTTTTCAAGATCATCCACCGATTTGAGGATGTCGCGCGCACGATCCAACAATTCGGCCCCCAAATGGGTCAAATGCACCCGGCGCGGTTCCCGTTCGAACAGCGGGCCGCCAAGGCGATGCTCTAGCTCTTTGATTTGCACCGAGAGCGCGGGCTGAGAAATGGCGCAAGCATCCGCCGCCTGACCAAAATGGCCGTGATGGGCGAGGGCCTGAAAATAGCGGAGTTGTTTCAAGGTGATGTGACTCATAGCTTTTAGTTATCGACTCGATGTGAAATTGCAATTTCTTTTTATTGAACTTCCGATCTAGGCTCCTTTCATAGCCACAGGAATACACCTGCCAAGGAGAGATCAAATGGACGGAAACAGCGTCGGAAAATGCCCGGTTGCCCATGGTGCAACCAATGCCAGCATGCGCTCAAACAAGGATTGGTGGCCCAATCAGCTTAACCTGCGCATCCTGAACCAGAATACCAACAAATCCGATCCGATGGATGCGGATTTTGACTATGCCGAGGCGTTTAAGGCGCTTGATCTCGATGCTCTCAAGGCCGATCTTGTGGCGTTGATGACCGATAGTCAGGACTGGTGGCCAGCCGATTACGGCCACTACGGCGGCTTGTTTATCCGCATGGCGTGGCACAGTGCCGGCACCTATCGCACCGCCGATGGGCGCGGTGGGGCCGGAACCGGGCAACAGCGGTTTGCGCCGCTGAATTCATGGCCTGACAACGGCAATCTGGACAAGGCGCGCCGTCTGCTTTGGCCGATCAAACAGAAATACGGCAATGCGATTTCCTGGGCGGATTTGATGATTTTGGCGGGCAACTGCGCGATCGAAAGCATGGGGGGCACGACCTTTGGCTTTGCAGGCGGTCGCGCCGATGTGTGGGAACCCGAAGAAGATGTCTATTGGGGCGCTGAGACCGAATGGCTGGCCGGTGATGACAACCCTAACAGCCGGTATTCCGGCGAGCGTGATCTCGAAAACCCATTGGCGGCGGTGCAAATGGGCCTCATCTATGTGAACCCAGAAGGGCCGGACGGTCAGCCTGACATCTTGGCGTCAGGTCGTGATATTCGCGAGACATTTGCGCGCATGGCGATGAATGACGAAGAAACCGTGGCGCTTGTGGCCGGTGGCCATACCTTTGGCAAGGCGCATGGGGCCGGTGATCCGGCTTTGGTCGGGCCCGAGCCAGAGGCCGCGGGGATTGAGGAAATGGGCCTTGGCTGGCGCAATGCGCATGGCAGCGGCAAGGGGGGTGATACCACCACCAGCGGCATCGAAGGCGCGTGGACGGCGAACCCAACCCAATGGGATAACGGCTACTTTGACTTGCTGTTTGGCTATGATTGGAACCTAACCAAAAGCCCGGCTGGCGCGTGGATTTGGGAGCCGGTTGGCGTTCCAGAGGAACACATGGCCCCGGCGGCGCATGATGCCAGCCAGAAGGTCAAAACCATGATGACCACCGCCGACATGGCGATGCGTATGGACCCGATCTATGGCCCGATTTCACGCCGTTTCCATGAGAATCCCGAAGAATTCGCCGATGCCTTTGCCCGCGCGTGGTTCAAATTGACCCATCGTGATATGGGGCCGCGTGCGCGTTACCTTGGCAAAGAGGCCCCGAGCGAGGAGCTGATCTGGCAAGATCCGGTACCTGCGTCGCAGACGGATCTGAGCGATGCGGATGTTGCGGCACTTAAGGCGGCGGTTCTTGAGGCGGGTTTGTCGGTGGCTGATTTGGTCAAAACCGCGTGGGCCTCGGCTTCGACTTATCGTGGGTCGGATATGCGCGGCGGGGCCAATGGCGCGCGTGTTCGTCTTGAGCCGATGAACCGCTGGGAGGCCAATGAGCCAGAAGAACTTGCACGGGTTTTGGACGTTTTGGAAAGCGTGCAGGCCGGATTTGGCAAGCCGGTTTCCTTGGCAGATCTGATTGTGATTGGCGGCGCGGCAGGTGTCGAACAGGCCGCCAATGCGGCAGGGCATGATGTGCGTGTTCCGGTGACGCTTGGGCGCGGTGATGCCAGCCAAGAGCAAACCGATGTGGACAGCGTGGCCATGTTGGAACCGGCGGCGGATGGGTTCCGCAACTACCAACGCCAAGCCTATAGCATTTCCCCCGAAGAACTGTTGATCGACAAGGCGCAGCTCTTGACCCTGACAGCGCCGGAAATGACGGTTTTGGTCGGTGGGCTGCGGGTTCTGGGGGCCAATCATGGCAATAGCGCCCATGGTGTCCTGACCGATCGGGTTGGTGCCTTGAGCACTGACTTCTTCGTCAACCTTCTGGATATGGGCACCAATTGGTCCGATGCTGGTGAAGGCGTCTATGAAGGCAAATCCACAGCGGGCGACTTGCGTTGGACGGCGACACGGGTTGACCTTGTGTTTGGCTCAAATTCGCAACTGCGGGCATTGTCCGAGGTTTATGCTCAGGCGGATAATCAAGGCAAATTTGTTACCGATTTTGTCGCGGCTTGGACCAAGGTTATGGACGCGGATCGTTTCGATCTAAGCTAAGCCAAAAGGCAACAAGAAACTGAAAACCGGCGCTTGACCCTAGGCGCCGGTTTTACGTTTGGGTGGCGGCCCGATCCCAAGCGTGGCACTCTATGTGCAACCTGCGTAGGAGACCAAAATGGGTGTGATCGAAGTTCCGGCGTTTGTCGCCGTTACCATTGGGATTGTGGTGTTTTTCCTTGGGGCGTTCCTAACCCGAAGCGTTGCTTTCTTACGCGATTTCAACATCCCGGAACCGGTGTCGGGTGGCATCGCCGTGGCGCTTGGCAGCTGGGCGATCTACGCCTTTGCCGGGCGGGAATTGGTCTTTGATCTGGCGGTGCGTGATTATCTGTTGGTGGCGTTTTTCGCCACCATTGGATTGAATGCACGCTTTGCCGATCTGTTGCGTGGCGGGCGGTTGTTGGTTTTGCTGTTGGGGTTGACCATTGGGTTTATGGTCTTGCAAAATCTGGTCGGCTTGATCGGCGTGACCCTGTTTGATTTACCGCGCCCCGTGTCGGTTTTGCTTGGCTCGGCCTCGTTGATTGGCGGACATGGCACCGCCATCGCTTGGGGCCCACAGATCGAAACCATGACTGGGTTTGAAGCCGCCGAAGAGATGGGAATCGCCGCCGCGACGCTGGGTCTTGTTCTGGCGGCACTGATCGGTGGACCCATTGCCAAACGGTTGATCGACAAAAACGATCTACATGGTCGCGATGATGCGGACCCGATTGTTGGTTTGGAATTCGACGAAGAGGATGACGATACCCTCGAAGAGGTCACCCATATCGGATTGATGCGCGCCATGCTTGGGGTGCATGTGGCTATCTTTTTTGGGTTTATTGCCCATATCTTCATCCAAGAGGCGGGCGTGCAATTGCCGCTTTTTGTGCCCTGCCTTTTGGTCGGGATACTCATGTCGAACACCATCCCCTATCTGATGCCCAACCTCACTTGGCCAGCAGGCAGCCGCGCCTTGGCGGTGGTGTCTGATTTCTGCCTGTCGGTGTTCCTTGCCATGTCGTTGATGAGCATGCAGCTTTGGACTTTGGCCGAGCTGGGGGGGCCAGTGGCGGGGGTTTTGGCGATGCAAGTGGCAATGACCGTCGTTTTTATCCTGTTGGTGGTCTTCGTATCCATCGGTCGCACTTACCAAGCGGCGGTGCTTAGCGCCGGGTTCGCCGGTTTTGCGCTTGGCGCGACACCAACCGCTATCGCCAATATGTCATCGGTCACCAAACGCTACGGCGCGGCTCCGTTGGCCTTTATCATTTTGCCGTTGGTCTCGGCGTTTTTCGTCGATTTGGCCAATGCCTTTATGATCCAGTATTTTGTTAGCCTATAGCGCAAAACGCCCCGCAATCCGGTTGGACAACGGGGCGTTTTGTTTCGGTCGATGGGGTGGGTTAACCGGTCGCGACCTCATCGTTGCGGACCTTGAAGAACACCGCATAAAGCGTCGGCACCACGATCAGGGTGAGGATGGTCGCAAAGCTAAGACCGAAGATGATCACAACCGCAAGGGATTGAAAAAACGGATCCCAGATCAGCGGGACAACCCCCAACACCGTTGTCAAAACCCCAAGCGACACGGGTCGCACGCGGCTAACCGAGGCGTCGATGATCGCTTGTTTGCGCGCCTTGCCATCGGCGATTTGACTGTCGGTTTCGTCAATCAGAACAATGGCATTTTTGATTAACATTCCGGTCAGAGACAGGATGCCCAAGATGGCCATGAATTCGAGTGGCGTTTGCGTTGCGGCAAGGCCCCAGATAACCCCGATGAGCGCCAAAGGCACCGTGAGCCAGATGATCAACGGCTGGCGGATGGCGTTGAACAGGAACAGAACCACAAGGATCATCGCGCCAAACCCCAAGGGCATGGTCGACGCGAGGCCGGCGTTGGCTTCGGTGCTGTTGCCAAACTCGCCTTTCCAAACCATCGAATAGCCGGGGGGAAGGGGGATAGCCTCGACCGGGCCGCGTACCTGTTCAAACAAATCCCCCGAGAGAACATCCGGCGCATTGTCGGCCTGTGCGGTGATTGCCAATTGACGGTCAATCTTGCGCAGATTTCCGGCCTCAAAGACCAGTTCAAAATCATCGACAACCTGAGTGATCGGGATATAGCCGCCGATGGCTTGGCTATAAATCTGCACCTCGTTTAGCATCGAGATGTCGTTCCGGTCGGCTTCAAACGGGCGCATGGTTATGTTCACCAGCTTGTCGCTTTCGCGGTAGACGCCAATGTTGGTACCGTTGAAATGTGAATAGATCGCGCTGGAGATTTCCCCTTGGGTCAGACTGAGGCGGCGGGCGTTTTCGGTGTTGATGACGGGGCGAATGACCTGAACCTGTTCACGCCAGTCATCCTTGATGGCCACAGCACCAGCATCCGTAAAGATAACCTTGGCTTGGGCTGCCAGATCGCGCAAAACCGCGGCTTCGGGACCAAAGAACCGGGTTTCGATCTTGGACCCGCCGCCGGGGCCAAGCACAAAGCGCCATACCTTGGCATTGGCATCGGGATACGCCGTGTCGATCCAATCCTGCAAAGGGCCGCGTAACGGGTCGATTTGTTTGAAGTCTTCGACATCAACAAGGATCTGCCCATAGCCGGGATTGCTGTCGGCGCTTTCATAGATCAGCATAAAGCGCGTGTGGCCACTGCCAACCATCAGGTTGGTGCTTGTCACCCCTTCAAGCCCTTGAACATGAGCTTCAATTTCTAACAAGTCGCTTTGGGTTTGCGAAATGTCGCTGCCTTCCGGGAGGGTGTAGTCGATCACAAACTGTGCCCGTGTCGAAGAGGGAAAGAAGCCGGGAGGCACGAGGCTAAAGCTTGCCAAGGCCGACGCAAACATGGCCACGACGATGGCAATTGTGACGTAGCGAACCTTGATCGCCTTGGCCAATACACCGCGATACCAACGCAGGACCGCGTTTTCTTTTTCTTCTACAGCAGCCTCGGAAGGTTTCAAAAGCAAAGTGCAGAAATAGGGAGTCAGCCAGATTGCAATCAGCCAGGAAAACAACAAGGCGATGGAAATGGTCCAAAACAGGCTACCGGCATATTCACCGGTATTGTCCGGTGAAAATCCGACGGGTGAAAAGGCGAGAAAGCCGACAACCGTCCCGCCCAAAAGCGGCCATTTGGTTTGATTGACCACCGCAATTGAGGCGTCGCGGGCGTTTTCACCGCGCTGCACGCGGACCAGCGTTCCTTCGACCACCACAATGGCATTGTCGACCAACATCCCAAGCGCAATGATCAGCGCGCCAAGCGAAATGCGCTGCATATCCAAGCCATACAGGTACATGCCAAACAAGGTTCCGGCGACGGTGACCAACAAAATGCCGCCCATCAAGATGCCCGAGCGCAGCCCCATGAACAAAAGCAGGGTGCCAACAACAATGACAAGCGCCACAACAACGTTCATGACAAAGTCATTGACCGACGCTTTGACGGTGTCCGATTGATCGGAAATCGCAAGGACTTCAATGCCGATGGGGCGGTTTTTTATCAGGGCATCCATGCGGGCTTTGACCGCCTCACCCATGTTGACAACATTGCCGCCGATGGTGTTTGAAATACCGATCCCAACCGCCGGGCGACCGTCGCGAAACAGCAAAGATTTCGCCGGATCAACTAGCCCGCGCGAAACGCTGGCGATATCTTTGAGGCGGAACGACGAGCCGGTTTGCGCATTTGTGATGACCAGATTGCCAATTGCATCTACGGAATCAATTGCGGTTTCGGGGCGGATGGTGATGCGACGAGACCCGGCCTTGATCGACCCGGCAGGGGCAACAAGGTTTTGTCCCTCAAGCACTTGTCCAATGGCATTGGGAGACAGTCCCAATTCGACAAGGCGCGCCGGGGCGAATTCAACATAAATCACTTCATCCTGAACGCCGTTCAGGACAACCTTGGACACGCCTTTGACTGTGACCAACTCGCGCTGCAATTCCTCGGCATAGGCTTGCAGGTCGGGCATTGTGTACCCTTCGCCGAGAACGGCAAAATAGAGCGCATAAACATCGCCGAAATCGTCATAGACCTGCGTTTCAAGCGCATTGGGCGGCAATTGGCCCTGAACGTCATCAATTTTGGCCCGCATTTGGGCAAAGCGTTGATAAAGCGCCGCGTAATCGGGGATGGACTGAATGGTAAATTCAACGGTGACATTGCTAAGACCGGGAGAGGAGACCGAGCGGACCTCTTTGACGCCCTGCAATTGTTGCAAAGCATCCTCGATGATTTCGGTGACTTCATCGGTGACTTCTTCGGCGCTGGCACCGGGATAAGGCGTGATGATTTGCGCCTGACGAATGATAAATTCGGGGTCTTCAAAGCGCGGTAGATTGGAATAGGCAAAATAGCCCGCCAGCAAAATCAACAGCGTACAAATCGCCGAAATCAGGCGTTTTTCAATCGCAAAACGTGCGAGATCCATATTCTTAGCCCCCAGTCTTTGTGATGGGGCGGATACTCATCCCGTCCTGCAATTTGTTCAAACCTGCGGTGACGATGATCTCACCTTCGTCAAGACCAGAGCTGATTTCAACCATGTCACCGCTCGCCCGACCTAGGGTGACGTCTCGTTTGGAAACGGTTTTGGCATCCGGGTCCATCACCCAAACAAAGGCCGAACCATCGGGCATCGCGGCAACAGAGGTGACGGGAGCCTTGATGATCAGGCTGTCGTCGCCTTGAAGGACAACGTCAATCTGACCGACCATGCCGGGAAGAATAAGCAAATCTTTGGGCACCTCAACAGCGACGCGGGCGCGGTAGGTTTGGGTGGCGGCATCCGCCTGGGTTGAAAACTCAACAAGATCAGCATCAAGAACCGGACCGGGCAGGTTGTCAAAGGTGACTTTCAACACCGGGTCACCGTGTTTGGAATATGCGATGACATCGGCTCCTGGAACATCAAAGGCAAGATTGATGACCGAAAGGGCCTGAAGCAAAACCACGTTTTGACCGGCCTGCACATTGGAAAAGTTATCAATTTCACGCCGTGCAATAATTCCATCAAAAGGCGCGGTAAGCGTTGCATCGTCAAGATTGCTTGTCGCAGTCGACAACTGAGATTCGAGACCGCGCAAGGCGGCTTCGGCGGCATCAATGTCCTCAGCGCGGCCACCAGATTGACCAATCAACAGTTGCTCTTGCTGAGCGCGCAGGTCGGCTTCGGCGACCCGTAAGGTGGCTTCGTCCTGATCCAGTTTCGCTTTGGCGGCAATGCCCTTTTCAGCCAACTGCCGGGTTCGCTCGGCCTGGTCGCGCGCTTGATCTACTTGAGCCTGTGCAGCCGAAACAGCGGCCTCGAGGGCGGCAATTTCTTCGTCTCGTGCACCTGTGCGCAGGGCGTCCAGTTGCGCGCGAGCCTGATCGACTTGGCTCTCCAATTGGGCAATATTTGCTTCGAAATCCCGCGGATCAAGCTTGGCAATCATGTCGCCCTTGCTAACCTGGGTTGCGCCGCGAACCGGCAATTCAATCACCCGGCCAGAAACGCGAAACGACAACGCAACCTCTTGGGATGGGAAAACAACGCCGGAATATTGCCGACGAAGTGCCGCTTCGGTTTGCGCGACGGTAAAGACCTTTGCTGGCCGGGCTGTGTCCTGAGCTATGACCGGAGTCGTTCCCATTCCTAAGATCCCAGCCAAAACTGCCGATAATACCAGCGTTTTCATCACGTTTACCCTATCCGTTGAATGCCACGTCAGGGTGGCATGATTCTCAGTCGATGTAAAAACCTATAAAACACGGTCCGCTTAGACGCATATTAGCAGCTACCAACGGTCAGCATCGCGATCTGCAGAGGCCGCAGATTTGAACGTTAACTCAATTTCCGTCAGCGGCAATCAATTCATTGGCAACACGGGTGCTGCGAAGAATTTCAGAGGGGTAATTGTTGTTGTGGATCAGTTTGGTAAGCGAATAGTCCGGTTCATCCTTGCGCATGTGGGTGACCAAACGGTCAAGCTTCTTGGTCTCCCCCTTGTAGGCATAGAGCAGGGTTAAATAGCGAAGCGGAGCGCGGAAATCAGGTTTGAGCCGGAAAGACGCCTCACCGGCGCGGATGGCGTCGTCAATCCGATGGGATTTGGCGGCAGCGATGCAATAGAAAGTTTCGACGGCATAACGATAGGGGCCGTCGCCGGAAATGCTCCGGGCGAAATTGGCGGCGGTCATCGCTTCGGGCAATTGCCCAAGCGTATAAAGAGCCGCCGAGCGGAAGCTCCATGCCAGTGGATTGGAGCGATTGGCCTCAATCGCCCGCGCCGAGAGGTCCAACCCATAGGCCGGATCATCCAACAGATAGGTGTGAATGTAAGAGGTCAGTGCCAGAACCATGGAGTTATAGGGATCAAGCTCTAAGGCGCGGCGGGCTAAATCCTCTGCTTCATCGCGCAATGCCTCTTGGGCCACCATGCGCTCGCCTTTGAAAAACGCAAGGATATACGCCGACCATGCTAGGAAAACCCCGCTTGGTTGCGCCTCGTGGTTGACGGCCAATTGGTGGCGCGCAAGTTCCAGGTCTTTGTTTTGGTTCCGAAAAATTAGTCGGATCGCCCCCAAGGTGCCACGTTCCAAGTAACGCAATTCCGAGGAGTTGCGATCAGGGGCGCTTGGGTTGAACACGGTGCGATCGACGCTGGTATTGACCAAGCGGTGCATCTGGGGCGTTTGTAACAAATCGGTGGGATCCACAGGAAGCAATTCGCTTCGGTTCCACAAAAGGCGTTTGTCAGAGCTGCGCGACATGCGCAGGTTTGTGGCCACCTGCGACGCGCCATTTGCGGACGAACTGCGGAGCCAGAACCCAGAGGAGGTTTCTTGGTCGATGTTGAAGTCCGGGTCATCGTCATCTGCGGTGACAATCCGGATGGCACACCAATCGGCAAGCGTTTGGCCAAAGGCGCTTGTGACGGCGTCATTGTGAAATTGGGCGGCGTCGCGTGGCGCGTCAATGACAAGAATAGGGGCCGGTTTACGCTCGTTTAGCTTTTCACTCGCGCGTCGTTCCGTTTCGAGCCAGTCGACAAATTCCGGGTCGCGGATGGAACTGCTTTCCAACAGCGTCGCGCCCTGTGGTGGGCGAAAATCAGGAGCATCAATATCGCGCAAAAACGCTCCGGGTTTGAGGCTGACGGTGTTATGCTCTGTTTGTATCAACTCGCGCAGATCGCCGAAGTGGCGCCGGATCGTGTAGATTTCGTTTTTGAGGCTACGCCCACCCTGCACAGGCTGCCGATCGCTCCATAATTTGTCGATCAGATACTCTTTGGAGCGCGACATATTCGGGGCCAACAACAGCAGTCCCAGCAAACCTTGTGCCTTGGCGCTTTTGCGCGGGGTAAGATCACGCCCGTCCATCGCCCGGACCTCAAAGGAGCCGAACAATTGCGCTTTTGCCAAAGGTGCCTGCGGGGTGCGCATGGGGCGTTTCAAACCATTTAATCGTTTCAATATTGACCCTAGCAAAGGAAAGCAACTCTGCCTAGCGCCCGTCAAAAATCGGTCAAAACCGCAGGGGTAATCTCGTCACAGCTTGACCCAAACCCTACTCCGGCCCGATCCTTTTAAACGGATCACCCTAAAACAATAAATCGGGGTTGGTCATGCTTGGGAAAAAGGGAGATTTGATCAATGGGAACGAATTCATACACAATGGCAAGTATGGCGTCGATGGCCAGCATGGCATCTATGGCTTCTATGGCGAGCATGGCCTCGATGGCAAGTTCCGGTGGGGGAGGTAAGTCCTTGACAACAGAGGCGGTTTCGGCCGCGGCTTCTGGGTCATTGATTGGGGCACGCGACGGAATTGTCGGGCACTACGAGCCTCCTGCAATCGTTCCAGATCATTTGCCATTCAATTCCCTGGACCATTTGGCCTTTATGGAAACAGGAGTGCGTATTTCCGCAATTCAGTCCGAATTATTTTCTGAAATCAAATTTGAATTGGGGGCAGAAGAGCTTTCTGTGTCTGATCGTGCAACTGGTGGTTTAATTGCAGGTGTAAAACGCCCGCATATGGGCGAGTTTCACAAGCAACTCGATTTTATTGCCGCCTATGCCGATTTACGCCTAGATCGGGCGTCCGAAATCTATGCGCAGGTTGGGGAAATCATGTCGGTCATCGGCCAGACGATTTCTCTTCATCCCCAGCGGCACAAATGGACCATCGAGTTCTTGTTTGTAGCGGTTGGCGCGGTGATCGAAATTGAAAAACGCTTTAAGGCGGTGATGAATGTCCGCCGTCCGTTTGAGCTTTCGTCGCAAATGCAGCCGATGATCACCACGCCTGCCCATAGTGCCTTTCCCAGCGGCCATGCGACCGAGGCGTTTGCTATGTCCGAAGTGCTGGCGGGGATCGTTGACCATATGGATGCCGCCCAAGGGCTAAGCGGGCGTGTGTCCCGTCGCGGTCAAATGCAGATGCAGGCCGCCCGTGTTGGTGTAAACCGGACCGTGGCCGGGGTGCATTACCCGATTGATACCTTTGCCGGAGCCAGCCTTGGGACCGCATTGGGCCACTATATGGTCGGGCGCTCCACCGGCGCTGCGACGATGCGGGGGTTGCGGTTCGAAAGCCCGTGGGACCCGGAAACTGGGGGGGATACGCCTGATTTCAGCCTGGCCACGTTCAATACACAAGCCGGAGCGCAAGATACCGGTCAAGACGGGGCCTATGTGCATCCGGGAGCGGCGTTTAATGTCCCTTGCTGTCCGTCTTTGGCGTGGTTGTGGAACAAAGCGGCCGAGGAATGGGCCGTTGAGGCACCAGCACAGGCGGGGGCCGGGGTATGACCCTAACCTGGACATCCCTGCCATCAACGCAGGCCGATCCGATGGGGGATTGGTTGGCGCAAACACAAGCGAAGGGCGCAGGAGATGGCTGGCGCCCGCGCATTATCTACACCAATCCGGGCCTCAGTGGGGCGAAATCGCTGACCGACTTGCAGGGCTTCTTTGACGGCCAATCACAGTATCAGGTTTCTGATCACGACTTGGCGCATTGGCTCTATGTGGATCAAAACGCCGGAGCGGACGGGTATGACACCGGTCCAAATGAGCTCATTGTTTTTGAAAAAGCCGATTGCCCCAGCTTTGATTTGCCAGCGGCCTTGCAAGCCTATCTAGATGTGCGCGATGCGACAGCGATTGTGGGAAGCGCATTGGGTGACAAAGCCAAGGGGGTTGCGGGCGGTCAAAGTACAACCACGACCGGCTTGCACCCCCGCCTCTTGGGGGGGGGCGCAAAGTCCGAGGGGCCCCATTCGGAGGGCGGGCCATTGGTGGTGACAGCGATCATCGACCATGCCATCCCCTTCGCCCATGCCCGGTTTCGTCAAGGGCCAACCCTTAGTCGGTTGGACGCGGTTTGGTTGCAGGGGCGCGGCGGAACCGGCACATCGGCAAATGACGTGGTGATTGGACGGCAGATGTCAGGTTCCGAGATCGACGGGTTTCTGGGCCGAATTGGCAAAGACTTGGACAGCGATGCTGCGGTGTATTCCGAAATTGCCAATCCTGCGGGGGCGTCATGGACAGCGGGCAACAGGCCTCTGGCGCAATCCTATTGTCACGGTGGCATGATGCTGGATATCGCCGCGGGGCGCGATATGGATGATCCCAAGGCACCGCGTCACCGTCTTCTCGCAGTCGAGCTGCCGCCGCAATTGGTCGCGCAGACGAATGGCTTCATGCATGAAATCTATGTGAAATCGGCGATGAATTGGATTTGGTACGCGGCGCGTCAGATCTATGCAGAGGTGCCACATGAGGTTTTGCTGACCTATAGTTTTGGCGACCACAGCGGCCGCCATGACGGGCAGGGGCTTTTGGATGCGGATTTTCAACTCAGGCTGGAGCGCAGCGAATTCGCAGCGATCACCGTTTCCGCCGGAAACGCGTTTCAGGCCGATTGCCACGCCGAGTTGAGCCCAAGCGAAATTGCCCAAGGGCAGGAGATGTTCTTGTGCCTACAGCCGGATGACAAAGCCCCCAGTTTTGTTCAGTTCTGGCTTGAGGGCGATCATCCTGAGTTGCCGTTTGAATTCGAAGTTGTGCCGCCATCGACCACTGGCTATGCCTCTCCACCTGCGCCCCTTTCTGAGGATGGTGAGTTGCAGGATATGGCCGACCCAAGCGCCGCCATCGCAAGGATTTATGTGCAGCGCGACATGCCCGAATACGCGCTGCCAAATGGCCTGTCAGGCAAGGCGCGGACACGGGTTACATTGGCCATTCGTCCAACGGCAGATGACGATCCGGATGCCCTTGTGGCGCCGGCGGGACGTTGGCGTCTGGTGTTCGCACCCAAACACGGGGTGGCCCTTTGTGATCAGGAGCGGCTGATGCTTTGGGTTGAGCGCGGGGATAGTTTGGCCGGGTTTCCTGCCCGCGGTCGGCAGGCCTATCTGGATCACGCAAGCCATCAGCGGCGTCTGGAAAACGGGCGTTTGGATGAGGCATTGGCCGTTGACGGGGATCCAATCAAGCGGCGCAATACCATGAGCAGCAATGCCTGCGCGGCGGGGGTCTTGGTCGCGGCGGCGGTGCGCGGCCCAACCTCTCAGGCCTTGGCGACCTATTCGTCCGCCGGGGCCGGAACGGCTGCCGTTGGTTCGGACCCGACCGGGCCATTGGTTGCGATGGAGGTTGAGTTGTCGGATACGCGCCGCTCAATGTTGGCAGCAGGGACGGGATCGGGGGCCGTGCGTCTTGCCAACGGAACCAGCGCCGCCACCGCCAACCTGTCGCGCAAATTGGCGGATGCGATATTAGACGGGCTGGCCGGAGCATGTGGGACAACGCCGAGCCTGGATTTGCGAAGCTATGCGTTGGGTTTGGCGTCAAAGGGCACAGGGCTCGACCCGGCACGCGTCGGTGCCGGTCGGGTTCGCAATGGCATTTTAAGAGAAGCGTTGCGATAGCCCCGATAGAATTGGACGGGACTCGGTGTCTTGGGCCGTTTGACCGACGGCCCAAGATCAAGGTTAGCAGCGAAAAATTTTCAATTTCTACCGAAATTTGACCGGAAATTGACCCAGGATTGACCATCCGATGCCCCCCGCCTGTTATGATACAACCACGCCGCGACTGGCCGCGAACGACCCCGAGCGACGACACCGAACGACACTGAGTAACAGACCGAGCGAAACCGGGAAGTGGATCATGGGGGATTGGATCATGCCGGAATGCTTCAGCTTTCTTAGACTCTACGCGCAATACGGTGCGGATATTCGGGACTTTGAGAAAGACGAAGAGGTTTCCTTGGTTCTCGGCGTCGTTATGTCGGAATTTGCCTACCCGGTCAGTAGCTTGATCGGCGCGAAATTGTCATCGCAGTGGTTGCGCGCCGGGGACCCGTCTTTGCAAGACGCCTCGGTTATGGATATCATGTTTGAGATGCAGCAATCCGGCTTTGTGGAGATCATCATGCGCGACCCCTCGGGGGCCGCGTTTTACGGCGGGTGGCTAGAACGGGGTAACACCTACAGGGTCACCAATGAATTGGTGTGTGGATACCGGATTATCGAATCCAACAAGGCAGATGGAACTGTCCGGCGGCATTCGTATTCGGAACGTTATGGGTATCAACCGGTTTGTGATGGCTTGCCTGTTTGCGCCCACACGGCGCAGCGGTTGAGTCAGCAACATGGGCGCTGATTGACAGGGCGCACTGAAAGTGAAGGAGTGGGAAACATGAGCGACAAGCTCAAAGTTGTCGGTGCAAAGGGTTTGCTGAACAAGCCTGTACTGCGCGTTATTCGCGGTGATGAGGCCAAAAGCTCTCCGCCAACGACACCCGACCCGAGTTGGGCCACAGATCAGATGGATTTGTGTGTCTCATTCGATAATTTCGAGCGGAGAAACGACGTATCTATGTCCGGTTTTGAACGCGATTGCGCGGGATGTGATCCTGATGAAGACGCGATTGCGATGAACAGTTTCGCCAATAACTAATGTGGAATTGGCGGACTGGATCGCGGTCCGTTCAAGTGGAATTGGGGTGAGCCCGGTATTGGTGTTGGGCAAATTAAAGCGGCTGAGTGCGATTTTGTTTCCGCGAGTTTAGAGTGCACCCCAATGCACGCCCGTCTGTCTTCTTTGTCCAAGTTTTTCAGTCAGAGACGGGCGTGCACTTTCTAACCAACGAGGACGTCATTGAGGATGCTATAACTCTCTGCATCCTTTACTCCGCGCGTGTTAGTTGCCACTATTTCTTAACAAGACAATATTTTAAGGCAGACTATATGAAAGATGGCGTGGCTGCGGACTTGGTGACAGCACTGTCGCGCACAGTTTTGGACCCGACGGGCTGGGACACCGCTTTGCGATCTTTGTGTGACTATTGCGGTGCGTCCAAAGCCTTGATTTCAAGACGCGCCCTCAAGGGGGCGGAAATTATCATCCCCACTCAGATCCAAAACGAGTGGCAAAGCCCGCTTATTCACGGTTTTTCGCCCCAAGAGGTTGAAACATTTTTGACCCAATTCGCGTCAAGTGACCCGTGGAACCAAATCGAAGCGCAAAATTTTCCCTACATGCCCTATGCGTTGAGCCGGTTTTTACCACAGAAAAAACTACAAGAGACGTCATTTTGGTCGTGGCTTGAACCTCAAGGTCTTGTTGATAGCGTTGTGGCGGTGGTCGATCAGGATGACACAGGTTGGACCGCGCTCAACCTATACTTGGATGCGCAACAAGCCCGCGAAAGTGCGCAGGTTATTGAACGCCTGTCAGAGGTTTTGCCAGATGTGAGCAAAGTGTGGACGGCAGGCCGGGAGGTTTTTGTCGCTCGTTCAGACAATTGGCCGATCCCCTCAATTGTTGAACATATGGCGGACCCATGTATCGTTGTTGACCTGAACTATGTCGTTTCTTCGCTTAATGAAGCGGCGTCAAACCTATCAGATCTTGGTGTCGTGCGCGCGACACCCGGCGACCTCTTGGAGCTTCCAAGGCAATGGACCCCCTGTTTGCCAAAAAAGCTGGCAGCAGTAGCGTGTTTGCCATTGTCCGACGAGGTTCACAATTGGCAGCCTTTTGTCGCCAAAGAAGTTCAATTAGAACATTCTTCCGGCGAGAAAAATGGTTATCGAATAATTTTTATATTGAAAAAACAAAATCTTGCAAAATCTGTTCCAGATTGGGAGCGATCAGACCTCAATGAACGGGAGAAACTATTGGTGCGCCTTTTGGCAGAGGGTGGCCGCGTAAAAGATGGCGCCGCGCTATTTGGCATTTCGGTTCGTGCCAATGCCGATATTTGGAAGTCCGCACGCGTCAAACTAGGAGGTTTGAAGAAACAGGATCTGGTTTTTCGCAATCGTCAATTCATCAAAGATGAAGGAAAATGAACTTGCAAGAATCTCAAAAAATCAACATGTTCACTATGTGTGAGTGTGTTGTGTGAGACGCCATGTTAGGCATTATTTATATGACGCGACGCCGGGTGAGGTTCTACCTCTACCCGGCGTTTTTTTTATAGAGTTTTCGCAAAACTGCGAAGCTCGAACTTTTGGATCTTGCCCGTAGATGTTTTGGGTAGCTCCTGGAAAATCACCGCTTTGGGCGTTTTGAAGCCGGCAAGCCGCTCTTTGGCAAAGCTGATGATCTCTGCTTGTGAACAGTCGTGACCATCTTTCAGTTCAATAAAGGCGCAAGGCACCTCGCCCCATTTTTCGTCCGGCTTGGCAACAACCGCACAGAGCAAAACCGCCTCGTGGTTCATCAAACAGGCCTCAACCTCGACCGAAGAGATGTTCTCACCCCCTGAAATGATGATGTCTTTGGCGCGGTCGGCGATTTGCACATAGCTATCGGGGTGGTGAACCGCGATGTCGCCAGAATGGAAGTAGCCGCCGGAAAATGCCTCATCCGTGGCACGCTGGTTTTTGAGATACCCTTTCATAACCCCATTGCCGCGAAACATAATTTCGCCCTTGGCCAGACCATCGCGGTCAATATCATCCATCGCCTCGTCGGTGACCCGAACCTCTTCGATAAAGGGCATGGCAACGCCCTGTCGAGCCTTGATCGCGGCGCGTTCATCGCCCTCAAGATCATCCCAACGGGCATTCCAGGTGCATTCGGTCGCCGGGCCATAGACTTCGGTCAATCCATAAACCTGTGTGACATTGAACCCCATCGGCTCGATCTTGGCGAGCGTGGCCGGAGCAGGGGGGGCTCCGGCGGTAAAGACCTCGACAACGTGATCGACGGGGCGTTGGGCCTCTGGTTCATTGACCAGCATGTTCAAGACAATCGGCGCGCCGCCAAAATGGGTCACCCCTTCGTCGGCGATGGCGTCAAAGATCGCCTTGGCGGTGATGTCGCGACAGCACACAACCGTACCGCCCAAGGCGGGCATCATCCATGTGTGACACCAGCCGTTACAGTGAAACAGCGGTACAATTGTCAGGTAAATCGGGTGCAAGGTCATGCGCCAGCTTAGCACCTGACCCATGGCGTTTAGATAGGCCCCGCGATGGTGGTACACCACACCCTTGGGCCGCCCGGTGGTGCCGGAGGTGTAGTTAAGCGCGAGGCTTTCCCATTCATCCTCGGGCATGATCCAGTCAAAATCAGGATCACCAGAGGCCAACAGCTCTTCGTATTCCATGTAATGACCATGGGCATGCACCCCGGCGATGTCGTCGGCAACCTCGATAATCTGTGGCGGGGTTGTGGCCATTTGCTCGATCGCTTCGGCGACAACCGGCAAAAATTGCGGATCACACAGCACCACTTTCGCCTCGCCGTGATCAAGGATGTAGGTGATTGTGTCGACATCAAGCCGCGTGTTGATCGCATTCAAAACCGCGCCACAGGCGGGTACACCAAAATGCGCCTCGGCCTGGGCCGGGATATTGGGAAGGACCGTGGCAACCACATCGCCGGGTTTAACGCCAAGTTTCGCCAATCCCGACGCCAGGCGGGTGACGCGGGTGATGTAGTCGGCATAGGTCTTGCGATGCGGGCCGTAAACGACGGCAAGGTGATCGGGCCAAATCGTGGCGGCGCGCTTCAAAAAGGAAAGCGGCGTTAGCGGCACATAGTTTGCGGCATTTTTCTCTAGCCCGGTTTCGTCACGCATCCAGCCCATGATGATCCTCCCTCTGTTTCGTAGCGGCACTATGCGCAGGCAGGCAACGCGTGAAAAGGGGATTCCGTGTCGCGCGGTAGGACGTTACACTACGGTATGATTATTTCGCCCGGCCGTCGGTTTATCTTTGTTCATATCCCCAAAACCGGGGGGACCTCGATGGCGTTGGCGCTTGAGGCGCGGGCGCATCGCGACGACGTTTTGATTGGCGACACGCCCAAGGCCCGCAAACGCCGGGCACGGGCCGACGCGCTAAACGCCAAAGGGCGGATTTGGAAACACTCGAACCTAAGCGATATCGACGGGGCGTTTGATGTGGACACGATTAGCGCGATGTTCTGTTTCACGCTGGTGCGTAATCCGTGGGATCGGGTGGTGAGCTATTATCATTGGCTTCGGGGGCAAGGTTTTGATCACCCAGCAGTTCAGATTGCTAAGCAATTGGAATTTCGTGATTTTCTGCATCATAGATTGACGAAGTCGACGCTGATCGCTTGGCCTTACGGGCGCTATATGCGCACGGTGGATGGGGTTGAGCGGGGGGCGTTTTTGCGGCTTGAACATCTCGATCAGGATATCGAGCCACTTGTCGAGCATTTGGGGTTTTGCCCGGACATGCCGCATGAAAATCGCTCGGAACGCGGCGACTACCGACGGTATTACGATAGCGAACTGCGCGACCTTTTGGGGCGGCTATGTGCCGAAGACATCGCGCGGTTTGGCTATGAATTCTGAGCCAAAACCCGATCAAAACGGGCGCGTATGGCTTCCTCTGACCATGAGCCGCCACTAAACAGATCAAGCATGAGCGCGCCAATCAAAAGCGCTAGGATTTCATCCGCGACCTCGGCGCCGGTGATGTTTTGGATTGTGGTTTGGTAGTTTGACATGGCCTGTTTCATTGCTGGATCTTTGGCGACGTCAGCTGGGGACATGCCACGGATAAAGTCGAAAACAAGCGCCATTTCACTGGCAAACCCCGTGCGCATATCCGTTGCTATGGCCATCAACTGATCGCATGGAGCCCCGGTTGGCGCAGGTGTTTCCTGCGGGGCCGTTGCGACAGCCGTGCAAGCAAGGAACAGCTCCTTTTTAGACGGAAAATAGTGATAAAGCGCGCTTTTCGACAGGCCAAGCGCCTCGGCAATCTTGCGCATCCCAAGCCCTGAATAGCCCTGTTCAGCAAAAAGAACGGCGGCACGGCCTGCCAATTCTTGTTTGTAGGCATCGTGATCAATGATTTTCGGCATTATTTCGTCCAAGTGGTCCAAAAAAGGAATTGACAGAGTCATACGGGAAAGTCCATACGGCAATTGTTTTCGACCGAGTGGACTAAAAAGGTGGCATTTTTGTTTGGCTGTAAGTCTGGCCACCGATTGGTGGGGGTGATCAAGATCGGCGCCCGGTTGACGACAGTTGCACAGGCGGCGGAGGGGCAGTTTTCGCCCGCCTATTTCGAACCTTTAAACCGCGCTGTGCCCATTGGGGCCAGGGCATTGATTTTGAGCCTGATCACCCTGTGGGTGTTGGTTGTAATACTCGTATAAGGAGAATTGAAATGTCACAATCCGGTGGTGTGTCGCGTGACCACGCGTTGTCAATTGGCCCGAAGCTCAGCTTTGCCCTCTTGCACGGAACCATTGTCGCGGTTTGCGCTTGGATCGCATTTGGCGGCGTCGCGTTGAGTGACCCCAAACGCGCTCAGATCTTGGTCTTGGTGGCAGCGTTGTATTTCGCCCGGCACCTGATCACATTGTTTATATTGCTAAAACGGAATGTTGCATGGTCCGAAGTTTTGGGTCTATCCGCCTTTATGGCTGTCTTCGAAATTGGCTTCACCCTCTTGGGCGGCGGGGCGGTGAGTGGGTTTTCCATCCCCTTTGGAGCGGTCGACGGTCTTGCCGTTGTTTTGATTCTCCTCGGGTCTTGGCTCAACACCTGGTCCGAACTCCAACGTTGGACGTGGAAGAAAATTCCGGCATCCAAAGGGCGGGCGTACACCTTGGGATTGTTTTCACACTCGATGCACATCAACTATTTTGGCGACACGGTGATGTTTTCGGGCTGGGCCTTGTTGACCCATTCTGTTGTGGCGTTTGTGGTCCCGGTGTTGATGACAGTGGGCTTCGTTTTCTATCATATTCCCGCGCTGGACGCCTATCTTTTGGAGCGCTATGGCGCGGAATTCAAAGCGTATTCCGACAAAACGGCCAAGTTCATTCCCTACCTGTACTAGCAATCAACCTAGGATTTGCAGGCTAGACAGGGAGAGGTTTGGAGACATATGGGAAGGCCAAAATTGTGCGATTTTGAGGGTTTTATGCGCTGTTAGCGGTGAGGCTGTTTTCGATTCTTTTCGAAAACGTTGATCCATGTCAACTTGTACGACGGCCTGCCTGACGTAGGGATAAGAGACCTAAGGGAGGCATATTAATGACACCGCAGATGACTAAGGTCTTGGCAAAAGGGCCGTTGTTTGGCCGCTTGCCGGCGCATGTCCGCAAGTGCCTTTTGGCCAAGGCGCAACCGCGCAGCTATGACCGCGGTGCTACAGTTTGTCTTCAGGGAGAGCAGGCCGTGACGTTGAAATTGGTGCTGGACGGCTGGATCAAACTATACCGGAACTCGCCCTCGGGTGACGAAGCTCTATTGGCAACTTTGGAAGCCGGGGAAAGCTTTGATGAGGTCGCAGCCTTGCAGAATGGTATCTCTCAGACCTCTGCCGAAGCTGTGAGCGCATGCACTGTTCTCCACTTGGATCTGACAGCGATCTGTAGCTGTTCGAACGCAAAGGCGGCGATTCAAGATGCGGTTCTGGATGCCTCCTCCCATCATATGAATGGCATGATGGAGCAAATTGAGCAGTTGAAAGTTCAGACAGGAACTCAACGACTTACAAAGTTTTTGATGCGGCTTCAAACTCAAGAGACGGGGCTTGTTGAACTTGAACTTCCCTTTGAGAAAACCATTCTGGCGGGCAAGTTAGGAATGAAGCCGGAAAGCTTGTCACGCGCTTTTGGCCGTCTCAAGCAGGTGGGCGTTTCAAGCGAATATCGCAACGTTCGGATCGAGGATATCTCGGCCCTGCGCGCCCTGTCTGAAGACATTGCTGCGTGACGACCTAAAGGCCGGTCAGCGCTTGCTTGATGTGGTCGCGTAGGCTTGGCTGGGTCCAAGCAACAACAAGACACACTTGGATCACCACAATTAGGTTCAAGATGGCGGCAAAAGGTTGCTTGCGCGTTTTATGCCGAAACCGGTGTTGGGCAAGTTTCGCCCCGAGACTCCCCCCCAAAAGAGCGAGGCCCAGTAGCGTTTTTTCCGGAATGCGCCAACCGCCCGAGACGGCGCGGCGTTTGTCAAAATAGAAACATGCAAACGCCGCGACGTTGGTTGCGAACCACAAGGCCAGTGCGGTGGTGCTCATACCGATCTTTTAGCGCACTGGTTCGAAGAGGGCGTCTTTGAGTTTGCAATCTTTGATCACATCGCGTCCACAGGGCACCGGTTGTAGATCCTTGGACAGGCAAAGACGTGCTTCTGAGATGAAACCATCGCGGCAGGTGATGGTCAGGTTGTCGGCGCTCCAATCAGGATTGGCTTTCAAGAAGGCTTCTTCAACAACCGAGGCGGGCAGTTTGACGCTTTTGTCAAGTTTGCGAAAGATTTGGGGGCGCGTCACGCTTTCATAGGCGTCGCGTGAAAGATCGTAATAGGCGCGGGCCGATAGGCCGGAACAGGTGCCGTGTTTTTTCCATTGATGCCACGCGAGGCCAGATGTGCCCATGATATCAACCATTTCAGATGTCATGCCCCGCGATGGCGGGCGTTCGACCGTTGGGCAAAAGCTTGGCCAGCCGCGATGGAATTGTGGCCACAAACCATGGAGAACCCAACCGTAATCGTGACGGGTTTCACATTGTTCCGAGCGCTTGGAATCGCCTTCGATTTCGCACCAATTGGGGGACCAGCTCAGAGCCAAAACATAGTAATCAAATTCGCCCGATTTATCGCCCTTGGCCAAGGCCCCGGAGGCCAGAGAGACCCCGAGAGCTGCCAACACAAGGCAGGTTTTTAGATTTTTCATAACGTTACTCCACGGCCCTATGCGTCTGAGGCGGTTGATGTTCTACCTTGTGGTAGAGCAGGCAGAAGCGCAGGTCCATGCTCTGTTGGGGGGAAAGCTAAGCCGGGATCGTCCCCACACTGGCAAGTTAACGCATTTTCGCTTCCATATAGGCGGATCGCGCACTATATACGCTGCAAGTTTCCCTACAACGGTAACCCGCCCCGGCCTCCGGGGCCGCCCAAGGCCCAAGCCTCGGGCGGGGCAAATAGCTATTTCGGGACCAAATTTCGCAAGGAGTTTATAATATGGCAAAGCTGCTGCACCCCAAGGCGACTGCGGTTTGGTTGGTGGATAACACCACGCTGACCTTTAAGCAGGTTGCGGATTTCACCGGCTTCCACGAGCTTGAAATTCAGGGCATCGCAGATGGCGATGTCGCAGTTGGCGTCAAAGGGTTCGATCCGATCGCCAACAACCAAATTGAGCAGGCGCAAATCGACAAGGCGGAAAAAGACCCGCTTTATAAAATGAAGATCAAGTTTAACCCGGCCGCTCATGACGAAGAAAAGCGCCGTGGCCCGCGTTACACACCGCTGTCCAAGCGTCAGGACCGTCCGAATGCGATCCTTTGGTTGGTGAAATTCCACCCCGAGCTAAGCGACGGTCAGATTTCGAAACTGGTTGGTACAACCAAACCGACGATCCAATCGATCCGCGAACGCACCCACTGGAACATCCAGAACATGCAGCCGATTGACCCGGTTGCGCTTGGGCTTTGCCGACAGACCGAACTGGACGCCGCCGTTGCCAAGGCTGCTAAGGCCACGGGCACAGTGATGAGCGACGATGAGCGCCGCAAACTGGTTTCAACCGAGCAAAGCCTTGAGATGGAAACAGAACCCCGTCTGCCGTCGTCGATGGAAGGGCTGGAAAGCTTTAGTCTCTCTGACACTCGTGATGAAGAAGAGAAAAGCGATGCCGATTATTCGGACGCTGACAGCTTCTTTAACCTCCCTGGTGGGGATGATGACGCTGAGGAAGACGAAAAGGACTAAGACCG